>CBDTZZ010000193.1:0-2799 GCA_965365035.1 uncultured bacterium
TTCTCGATGGGTTCGCCGATCTCCAGCGTAAATTGCCGCAGGAGCTTCGCGACGTGGCCCTGCCGTCGATAGGCCGCGTAGCAGGTGACCGGTGAGACGAGGCCGAACGGCGTCTTCGTGCCGTGCATCAGGCGCATGCCGGGGAGCGTGCGCACGGAAGCGACGGGCTTCCCGTCGTCAAAGGCGGCGACGGTCCACTCCGGCTGGAAGTTCTTGCGCATCAGCTCGGTGTCCTCTTCGCGCGGCTGACCGTAGAAGGCGATCGCTTGCAGCTTCGCGACCTCCCCCACGTCCTCGTCCTTGATGTGGCGGTATTCGATAGGCATCTCACGCATTGTCACCGTCACCGTCGGCGTTGGCAAGCGTTTAGAATCTCAGACGTGAGACTAACTGCCGCTATCCTTGCCGCTCGTTCCGTTGCCGCGCTTAGCCGCGGTCTGCGTCGCGGCGGCGGCACGGCGCTCCCCGGCCTCGTCGCCGAACGCCTCGATCCCGACCTTGTGCCGACGTTGGCCGCTCGCCTGGGGCAGGGCAGCGCGCTCGTCACCGGCACCAACGGCAAGACGACGACGGCGCGTATGGTGCGTGGCATCTGCCGGAAGGCGGGCCTGCGGCCGGTGGCGAACCGCGAGGGCTCGAACATGATGCGCGGGGTCGCCGCGGCCCTCGCCGGATCGGCGCGCTGGGACGGCAGCTTTCCAGCGCGCAAGAAGCGCATCGGCATCTTCGAGGTCGACGAGGCGACGATGCCGCTCGTCGCCGACAGCGTCGAGCCCCGGGCCGTGCTCTTCACGAATCTCTTCCGCGATCAGCTCGATCGTTACGGCGAAGTCGAGACCGTCGCCACCCTCTGGCGGTCGGCCGTGCGCTCTTTCCCGGCCGAAGTGACGCTGGTGCTCAACGTCGACGATCCGGCGGTGGCCTCGCTGTCCGACGTTGCGCTGGGCAAGGTCGTCCTCTACGGCGTCGATGACGAGACGCAGGCCGGCGGCCCGCTGGAGCACGCCGCGGACGCGCGCTGGTGCTACGCCTGCGGGGCTGAGCTGGAGTATACGGTCGTGTTCTACGGCCATCTCGGCCACTGGCGCTGCCCCGGCTGCCGGCGCGCGCGGCCGACGCCTGATGTCGCCGTCTCGGCGCTAACCACGGCAGACGACGGAATGAACATCACGCTGAGGACGCCCGCCGGTGAGGTCAGCGCGCGCCTGCCGTTCGTCGGCCTCTACAACGCCTATAACGCCGCCGCCGCGACCGCTCTCGCCGTGGCGCTGGGCATCGAAACGAAGGCGATCGAGAGCGGGCTGGCCGGGGCCACCGCCGCCTTCGGGCGTCAGGAACGGCTGGCGGTTGACGGCCGCACCGTGCAGGTGATCCTCGCCAAGAACCCGGCCGGCGTTAACCAGGTGATCCGCACGATCACCGCGGACGGCGCCCCGAAGCACCTGGCCGTCTTCCTGAACGACGACATCGCCGACGGGCGAGACATCTCCTGGATCTGGGACGTCGACTTCGAGTTGTTGTCCGGCAGCGTTGCCTCGCTCGTCGTCTCCGGGCGGCGCGCCTGGGACATGGCGTTGCGCCTGAAGTACGCCGGACTGGGGGAGCGGCCAGAAGTCGAGCACGACGCGAAGTTGGCGCTGCGGCAGGCGATCGCCGCCACGCCGGAGGGCGGCACGCTGTATGTGATTCCGACTTACACGGCGATGCTCGAGGTGCGCAACATCCTGGGTCGCTGGGCCGGACGTGGCGCGTTCTGGGAGGGCGACGGTCGGTGAAGTTACGTCTCGCACACCTCTACCCGAAGCTGATGAACATCTACGGCGACCGCGGCAACATCATGTGCTTCGATCGCCGCTGTAAGGGCCGCGATATCGAGTTCGAACTTGACGAGCTTTCGATCGGCGACGCCTTCGATCCCGCAGCGTACGATCTCGTCTTCATCGGCGGCGCGCAGGACGCCGAGCAGCGCCGCGTCGTGGACGACCTGCGCGGCGTCAAAGGCGAGGCGCTCCAGGAATACGTGGAGGGTGACGGTGTGCTGCTGGCGGTCTGCGGTGGTTACCAGCTGATGGGCGCGTACTATCGCTCAGCAGATGGCGGCGAGCTGCCGGGCGTCGGCCTGCTCGACCTCTGGACAGAGCACCCAGGGGCGGACGCCAAACGCTTCATCGGCAACGTGGTCATCAAGTGGGCGGGCGAGACGCTGGTTGGCTTCGAGAACCACGGCGGCCGGACGCACCTGGGCCCGCGGGCGCGCCCTCTCGGTAGCGTCGTGACGGGTTTCGGCAACAACGGCGACGACGGTGGCGAGGGCGCCATCTACCGCAACGTCTACGGGACGTATCTGCACGGCTCGCTGCTGCCCAAGAATCCGCACTTCGCCGATCACCTCATTGCCCTGGCGCTGGCCGGGGAGAACGGCGACGTGCGGCTGGCACCGCTGGACGATATGGTAGAAGAGCAGGCGCACGCCGAAGCGCTGCGTCTGGCGACACGGCGGAACATCATCCGCCGCTGAAGTTGACTGAGGAGGTTGACGATGGAGCGCGCGACCCTGGAAGCCCCCGAGATATCCTGCGACCACTGTATCCAGTCGATACGGAAGTCGGTCGAAAAGCTGCCCGGCGTACAGTTCGTGTCCGGCGACCCGGACGGCAAGCAGATCGTCGTCGACTATGATCCCGGCCAGACGCTGCTGACGGGTATCGAGACGGCGATGGAGGAAGAGGGCTATCCCGTCACGAAGTAGGCGAACGCTCATCGCCTTCGCCACAACGGCGGTCCTCGCGGCCGCCGTTT
>CBDTZZ010000194.1:0-2795 GCA_965365035.1 uncultured bacterium
CCGTCATCGCCGCCACCAGCGTTATCGTGCTGCTGGCGAGCGGCACGATCAACGCCCTGGTTCAGATTCCCAGCTTCGAATCGCTCTTCAACACGGCCTACGGACGAGCGCTTCTCATCAAGCTGGCAGTCGTCGCCGTCCTTCTCGTCGTCGCCGGCGCCAACGCCCTCTACCTGCGTGAGCGCGCCATCGACGAACCCGCCTCGACGGAGTACGGCTCGCGCATCCATCGTTGGCTCAGGCGAGCCGTCTGGGCCGAGGCCGCGCTCGGCATCGTCGTCATGTTGGCGGCGGCGATTCTCTTCCAGTACCCGACCTCTCGCCAGGCCGAAGAAGCCTCCCAGGCCATGGAAGAGGCCGCGAATACGCAGGCGGTCGTCGGCTACGAGGAGACGCAGCCGGCAGGCGATCTCCTCATCAACCTGACGATCTCGCCCAACGCCCCCGGCAACAACTCGTTCCGCGTCTTCCTCTTCCCGCAGAGCGACGGCGAGATCGGCGACGTGCTGCGCGTGCGGTTGCGCTTCCAACCACCCTCCGACGACCTGGCGCCGTCCGAAGTCGAGATGGAGGCAGCTGAGCTCACCGCCTACGGTGTGATCGGGCCGTTCATCACTGAAGAAGGAAACTGGACGGTGGGCGTCGACGTCCGCCGCGCTGGCCTCGAGGACGTCACGGCCGATTTTCCCGTACCGATCAGCCTCTCCGGCACGGGCGGCCAGTTCGGCCAACCGTTGGCCGCCGGCGGCTGGCTCACGGTTGGCGCCATCGTCCTCATCGTCGTCGCGCTCTTGATCGGCGTCTGGTCGCCCCGCCTGCCGGAGTTGCCGGAGCCAGCGCCCCGCTTCCTGCGCGTCGCCACTGCCGCCCTGACCGTCATCGGCGTCGGCTTTTTGGCCATTAGCATGCTGCCAGATACGAACGCGGAGCGGACTGCCACCCCGGCGTCAATCGCTGCCGGCCGTGTGCTCTACGGGGCGAACTGCCAGCAGTGCCACGGCCCGGACGGACGCGGCGACGGCCCGCTGGCAGACGCCCTGGACGTGCCGCCAGCCGACTTCCGCATCCACATCCCGTTTCACCAGGACTCGTTCTTCGTCACCGTCGTCCAGAACGGCCTTGGCTCGATCATGCCCGGCTTCGGAGACCAGCTCACTGAGGACGAGATCGTAAACCTGGTCCATTTCCTGCAGTCGGAGTTCGGGATCGACTCCCAATAGACCGGCGAATGTCCGACGCACACACACAGCGTCGATCCACCCCTGCGCGGGCGTGACGAGGACACCGCGAAGCAGTTGTGCGAAGCTGTGATCGAAAATCGAGAGCAATAGCCAACGCCCCCGCCGGCGACGATCGCAGTTCGTTGCGGAGACGCCGGGCCACGCCAGACCGCGATAGGAGATTGATATGGGTCAGCTAGACGACAAGGTAGCGATTATCACCGGCGCCAGCCGCGGCATCGGCAAGGAGATCGCCCTCCTCTTCGGCCGCGAAGGCGCCAAGGTCGTGGCCGCCGCACGCACTGAAAACGAAGGCGATCACCAGCTCCCTGGGGCCATCACCGAGACCGTCGAGGAGATCCGCAAGGCCGGCGGAGAGGCGACGGCCGTTCGCGCCGACATCTCGGACACCGAGAGCATCGAGGGGCTCGTAGCGGCCACGAAAAAGACGTACGGGCCGGTTAACGTCCTCGTGAACAACGCCGCGCTCACCTACTTCCAGCCGATCGACGGATTCCCGCTGAGGCGCTGGGAACGGATGCTCGCCGTCGACCTCACCGCGCCGTTCTTGCTCGCCCAGGCCGTCATCCCGGACATGATCGCGGCCGGCGGCGGCCACATCGTCAACATCTCCTCGCGCGCCTCCGTCCACCCCGAGGGCCCGCCGTACGGGCTGCCGGCCGGCGGAGGCACCGTCTACGGCACGGTCAAGGCCGGCATCGAGCGCTTCACAACCGGCCTCGCGCACGAGCTGTACGGCTCCGCCATCGCCGTCAACTCGCTGGCGCCGACGGGCATCGTCGCCTCGCCCGGTGTCCTCTTCCACAAGCTGATCAAAGACGACACCGACCCGCGCGCCGAGCCGATCGACTACATGGCGAAGGCCACGCTCATCCTCGCCACCTGCGACCCGAAGACGCTAACCGGCCGTGTGGCCTACAGCCAGCCGCTCCTCAAGGAGCACGGCCAGCTGTAGACACCAGCGAACGGAGCGGCCTCGCTAGTCAGTCCGAGGCGGCGATTCCCGCCAAATCATCTTTGTGCAGTCTACGGCGGTTGCCGGATCCAGATTCTGTAAGTCGACGTAGTGGACGCAGCCGGCAAGAGCGCGATCTCCCAGGGGTTCTTCTAGCTCGACAGCCGTACGCTCGACTTCCCGTTCGTCGGCGGTGCACTCCTCCACAGTTTGCCCGCCTTCTTCGGATGACGACGAAACGATATGTCGCGTATAGACCCTAACGCCGACCGCTTCTTCAGTCTCCTCAACCACTACGCGATCTATCGAGTTGCAGCTGCCGCGGGTTAGCGCTACAAGCTTCAATGTGCGGCCTTCTGGCGATTCCTGAAGGCGCCACGCCGTCCCGGAGTTCTGGACGCTCTGGCAGTCCACAAGGCCAGGGCCTCGCAGTTGATTTCGGCCGGGCAGATCACAGCCCAGCAGCTCCCGCGTCCCGAGCGGCGCGGCGAGGCGCACTTCGTGGCGTTCTATTTTTTCGGGTGCGACGCAGTCTGAGCCACGCGTCTCGACCCAGGCCGAAATCTTCACTGTAAATGCGTTCTCATCAACGTCGATCC
>CBDTZZ010000195.1:0-2779 GCA_965365035.1 uncultured bacterium
AACGGTGTGTTCCACCGCATTTCGGAACCGCAACACCCTGGCGGCACCCGCCGATCCCGTCATTTCAGCTCTAGGGGAGGCACCATCGTGCTACGACTGCTAACGATTCTCGTCTTCGCCTTAACGATCGCCGCCGCTGCTTGCGGGGACGACGATGACTCAGGCAACGAGCAACCAGCGCTGAGCGAAGAGGAATATCTCTCGTCGTCCTCGGCACTGATCGGCGAGGTTAATGACTGGATTCATCGGCACGACGCTGTCGTCCTTGAAGGGACAGAGAATCCGAATGACATCTATACCCTGCCATACCAGACCCAGGTCAGTGAACTCACAGCCGAAATCGCTCTCCTTGACGAAGAAGCGCAGAGACTGTCGCCGCCCGATGACTACGCCTCGGCGCATGAAGATCTCGAGACGGCCATTGCGGACCTTCACAGCTCGCAGCAGCAATTCGAAGCCGGCATCATCGCTCGCAGCGAGAGCATGGTCACCGAATCGATGACCCTTCACCAGGAGGCTGTCGACGCTTTCGTCGAGGCGTCCGAGAGCATCTCCACGATCGCCGGCGGCGACTGACGCCTCGCTGGCGTCGAGGAGACGATAACGGCGGCGCACCTGGCCGAGGCGCTACAATACCGGCAAAGGGGCACGAACTAGAGCCGACTGCACTTAATGGCGAAACAACTGCGCGAAATCGAGCCGATTCGGTCGTTGCTCGCGCATCGCCCGCTTGCCGTCTTCAGCGACATTGACGGCACACTAGCACCCATCGTTCTCGATCCACAGGCTGCGCGGGTAACCGACCGTGCGCGCCAGGCGCTGTTAGACCTCGTGTCGCTGGGCGTAAGGGTCGCCCTGATCACGGGCCGCGACCTCGCGAAGGCGCGAGAGATGACGGGGCTGCCTGACGCTTGGTACGCGGCGAACCACGGTCTCACACTCTCGATCGCCGGCGTCGACGAAACCCCTGAGGCTGTCCGCGACTTCTTGCCGCGCGCAAAGGCCGTAATTCGCGAGACGGCGGAGGTGGAGAGCGCTGGTGTTTTCGTGGAGGACAAAGGGCCGATCGTCGCCTTTCACTACCGGCGCGCGCCAGCGCCCGAAGAGGCGCGTGGGGCGATCGAGGCGGCGCTGAACGATTCCGCTGCCGCGGCGGCGTTTCGGGTGCACGAAGGACGGATGGTGGTCGAGTTGCGGCCGCCACTGGACGTCGATAAGGGAACGGCGCTGGAAGAGCTCTCGCGGCGGATGGGCGTCGGCGCTGTCATCGCTCTCGGCGACGACCGGACAGATATCGACATGTTCCGCCGGGTGAAGGCGATGCGCGAAGGTGGGACGCCCGGCGCGACCGTGGCGGTTGAGAGCCCTGAAGTGACGGACGAGGTGCTGGACAGCGCGGACTACAGCGTAGACGGCGTTGCGGGGGTCGAGTGGCTGCTCGGGGAGATTGCTAGAGCGCTCCGCGAGACAACGCCGTCAGGTCGCTGAGTTGGTGCTCCAGCCAGCGGATGATGTCTTCGTCGATGACGATCTGACGTAGCGCTTCGGAGCGGCGCCGGCGCTCGTCACCTGGCATCGTCAATGCTTGGTGCAAGGCGCGGACAGTGCCTTCCAGGTCGGTCGGCGATACTGCGAGCACGTGCTCTTGCAGCTGCTCGTACGCGCCAGCCAGCTCCGAAAGGATGAGGACGCCGTTGTTGGCGTTGACGAGCGGGCCTTCCTTCGAGACCAGGTTCATACCGTCGATCACCGGGTTTACGAGGAGCACGTCGTAAAGGGTCATCGCGGCGATCGCCTGAGGATAGTCGTCCTCGTAGAAGACGCGGATCGGCTGCCAGTCCATCTCGCCAAAATGATCGTTGATCGAATCCACCAACTCGAAGATCTCATCTGTGTACGTTTGGTAGACGCCGAGATCGCTGCGTGACGGGACGAGGAGCTGGAGGAAGTTGACGCTGCCACGGAACTCAGGATACCGCTCGAGAAGAAGTTCGTGGGCGCGAAGGCCGCGGATGATGTTCTTGCTGGGTTCCGAGCGGTCGACGCGGAGGACAGTCTTCTCGCCCAGTAGAGGTCGCAGCTTATCGATCGATTGCTTCACCTCCGCTGACTTCGAGAACTCCAGGAGGCCGTCGGCGTCCACGGAGATCGGATATGCGCGGACGTGTGTGCGATGGCCGTCGAAGTCGACGGTGCAGGCGTGGTAGTCAACCTCAGAGTCGAGCATGGTGTCGCAGCTGTGGAGGAAGTTCTGGACGTCCGACATCGTCTGCAGGCCGACGATGTCGCAGGCCGCCATGTGCTCGTGGATGCCGCGGCGCATAAATTCGGGCAGCATTCCCCAATAGCGCGGCCCCGGCCATGGAATGTGGGTGAAGTGCAGGATCGTCGCGTCCGGCAGCTGATCGCGGATCATCTTCGGTGCCAGGTAGAGGTGGTAGTCCTGGAGGAGGACGACCGGTGGGTCGTCTTCTTTGCTAGCCTCCGCGACGATGGCGTCGGCGATCGCCTGGTTCGTCGGTACGTAGCCGTTGTCCCAGGCTTCGTAGACGACGCGCCCGATGTTCGGCGTGCGCGGTGTGTTCCACATGTAGTGCTGGATGAACCAGAGCAGTGGGTTGCAGATGACGTAGTAGTGCCGCTGATAGACCGGCTGCGGAACGGTCACGAAGCGGACGTAGATCTCGTAGTCCGGCACCTTGACGGCGCCATCCGCCTCGACCGCCGCGCGGCGGTCGCCGTCCGTCATCGCCGAGGCGACCCAGGTCATCGGCACAAA
>CBDTZZ010000196.1:0-2774 GCA_965365035.1 uncultured bacterium
AAACGCCAGCAGCAGGTGAACGGCTTGCAGTACATCGACGACCTTGTCGGGTGGGATCTCGATGTCAGCCATGCCCAGCTCATCGCCGTAGTAAAGGGTCGGCGTGCCCCGCAGCGTGAGGAGGAGCATGGCGGCGATGCGGGCCTGGGCGGCGCCGACGCGCCAGGCGACGCGGGGATAGTCGTGGTTGCCCAGCACCCAGTTCGGCCAGGCGCCCTCTGGCAGCGCCCCCTCGTAGCGGTCGATGAACTCACCGATACGTTCCGCCTTCCACTCCAGGAGCAGCAGCTGGAAGTTGAACGGCATGTGCGCGCCGTCGTTGTTCTCGCCGTAGTACTTGATCAGACGCCGCAGCGGCACGTACGTCTCGCCGATGATCACGCGGTCGTCGTAGCTGTCGAAGACGCGGCGCATTTCGCGCACTACGTCGTGCACTTCGTCCTGGTCGCTGGAGTAGACGGCCTTCAGGCGCCGGTACGGGTTCTCGCCTTCCTCCCACTTTGGGTTCTCGGGGTTGTCGCGCAGCTGCTCGTCCTTGATCAGGTGGTAGAGGACGTCGACGCGGAAGCCGTCGACACCCCGATCGAGCCAGAAGCGCAGGACGCCGAACATCGCCTCGCGCACTTCGGGGTTGCGCCAGTTGAGGTCGGGCTGCTCGGCGAGGAATGCGTGGTAGTAGAACTGATCGGTGTGCTCGTCCCACTGCCAGCCGATGCCGCCGAAGTTGGCGAGCCAGTTGTTCGGCGGCGAGCCGTCGGCCTTTGCATCTCGCCAGATGTACCAGTCGCGCTTGGGGTTGTCGCGGGATGAGCGCGACTCGATGAACCAGGAGTGCTGATCCGAGGTGTGGTTGGGCACGAAGTCGAGGATGACGCGGATGCCGCGCTCGTGGGCGGCGGCGATCACGTCGTCCATATCGGAGAGCGTGCCAAAGAGCGGGTCGATGTCGCGGTAGTCAGAGACGTCGTAGCCGAAGTCTTTCATCGGCGAACGAAAGCAGGGGGAGATCCAGATCGCCGTCACGCCGAGCCACTGCAGGTAGTCGAGGCGCGAGAGGATGCCGCGAAGATCGCCCACGCCGTTGCCGCCTGTGTCCTGGAACGATCGTGGGTAGATCTGGTAGACGATGCCGGTCTGCCACCAGAGATGTTCTTTGGTCATCGCTTACGAGTCTAGTATCTCGGCTGCTAGAACGACAACGGCTGGCGGCCCGGGCGTTCACGTTCGCGGGCGATGATCGCCTCGATCTCGGCGGCGGCGCGCTCCACATCGTCGTTGACGACCGTGTGGTCGAACTCGGCGGAGACCTCCATCTCCTCGGACGCTGTCTTGAGGCGAAGCGCCACCTGGCTTTCGGTATCGCTGTCCCGTTCGCGGAGGCGGCGCTCCATCTCCTCGCGGGAGGGTGGCGCGACGAAGATCGTCAGCACCCCGGGCACCTGCGCCTTGATGAAGCGCGCGCCCTGGATGTCGGTACGAAGGAGGACGTCCTTGCCCTGGTCGAGAACCAGGCGGACGGAGCTGATGGGGACGCCCTTGTGTTGGCCGTAGACGATGGCGTGCTCCAGCATCTCGCCGTCGAGGATCATGCGCTCGAACTCGGCGTCTGAGACAAAGTGGTAATCCCGGCCGTCGGTCTCGCCCTGGCGGGGCGCGCGTGTCGTGGCAGTCACGGCGAAGCCGATGGTGCTGCCTTGCCGCGAGCCCAGCGCGGCGGCGAGCGTGTCCTTGCCGGCGCCGGAGGGTCCGGTGAGGATGACGAGCAGCGGCGCGTCGGCCACCGGGACTAGTCGGCCTGTGCCGTGTCGATCTTGCCGCTGCGGATCGCGGCGACGCGGCCGGCGAGCGCCTCCGGTGTGATAGCGACGAGCATGATCTGCCCGGTATCGACGAAGACGGCGGCCTTGGTGCGGCGGCCGCTAGTGATGTCAATGATGTTCTTGGCCTTCTTGCCTTCGCGGATCATGCGCTGAATCGGCGCGGAGCTGGGCGTGACGATGGCGAGCACTTTGTTCACCGCCAGGAAGTTTCCAAACCCGACGTGGACCAGCTCAGTGCCGCCGCGGGGTGCCTGCGCCATGGCTTATCTCCTTCTCCTCATCCCGGTGCCTGGCAGCGAGGGGGCGTGCCGTTCGCGCCGGGAAACCTTCCACAACCGCGTATATGATACCAAATCAGCGTTCCGGGTGCCAAGACTGGCCGTATTTCGGCGACATCACCCCTTGCGCACCGGGACGCCGCTCAACGATCGCCTTTCTTCTTCGCCTTTTCTTCGCGTTCGCGCTCCATCTTTTCGAGGTCGGCCCGAATCCCTTCTTCCATCTTTTCGCCAAGCGACAGACGGCGCTTCTCGTCTCCGGGCTCCCCGTCGCTCGTTTCCATCAGTTCGGGAATCTTGCTCACACGGCGAATGTTGTCCGCCAACATGCCGCCGACGAAGACGTCGAGAAACGCCCGCTGGCGGTCCACTTCCGGGCCTGTGGCGGTGCTTTCACGCCGCGGCGGGTTGGTGACGAACTCGTCGTGCTGAATCTTCACCTCGGCGAAGAGCTTGAAGAGTTCTTCGTCCTTGGCGTCGCTCAGCATTCCTCGTATGCGCGTCAACTCTTCGCTGAAGCGGTCGATCCAGTGGATGATCGACTCGCGGTTCGTCTTCCAGATGGCGTTGCTCATCGACGGGTCTGTGGAGGCGAGGCGTGTCATGTCTTGAAGGCCGGTTGAGGCGAGCTGTCCAAGGTCGGGCCAGGAGGGGCTCTCACGCAGGAGTCGGAAGA
>CBDTZZ010000197.1:0-2757 GCA_965365035.1 uncultured bacterium
CACCCTCTACAAGCCGTCCGAGGTCAAGCAGTTCGTCACCTCCTACGGCCGCGGCTCCAAGGAGCAGGTCGCGCTCATGGTGCAGTCGCTCCTCGGCCTCAGCGAGCCACCTACACCCGCCGACGCCGCCGACGCCCTCGCCGTCGCCGTCACCCACGCCCTCAAGCGCGGCGCAGACGCTCTCCTTGCGGCTGCCTCTGGGGGTCAGGCGGAGAATGGCACGCCGGCACCAGCGAAGCGCAGGTCCCGCCGATGATCGCTCGCATCACCGGCACCATCCTCGACCTCGGCGCAGACAGTCTCGTCGTCGACGTCGGTGGCGTCGGCTATCTCGTCCTCGCGCCGGTCAGCGTCCTCGCCGCCGCCCGCGTTGGCGACGACGTCACGCTGCACACACATCTCATCGTCCGCGAAGACTCTATGACCCTCTACGGCTTCCTCGACGCCCACGAAGGCCGCCTCTTCCAGACGCTCACCTCCGTCTCCGGCGTCGGCCCCAAGGTCGGCCTGGCGCTGCTCTCCATCATGGACGCCGACGAACTCTCCTTCGCCATCGCCTCCGGCAACGCCGCCTCGCTCGCCCGCGCCACCGGCGTCGGCCAGAAGCTCGCGGCCCGCGTCGTCGTCGAGCTGAAGGACAAGATGACCTCCGCCGCCGCGCCGTCGACCACCCCCGGCGTCGAGTCGGAAGAGATCGTCGCCGCACTCATGGCCCTCGGCTACTCCCAGGCCGAGGCGACCGACGCCGTCGCCCGCGCCGACCTCCCCGAAGACGCCGCCATCGAAGAGAAGGTACGCCTCGCCCTCGCCTACTTCGCCAAAGCCCGCATCGCCGACTGAGGTATCCTTACCGGCAACTGAAGGAGGTTCCCAATGCCCTCACGCTGGGACAACGTATCCGTTGACGGCGCAGACATGCGCGCCTACGTCAGCACACCCGATGGCGACGGGCCATTCCCGGGCGTCATCGCCATCCAGCACGCCGGCGGCGTCGATGACTTCGTCCGCGGCATGTGCGATCGCTTCGCCGCCGAAGGCTTCGCGGCCGTCTCGCCCGACCTCTATCACCGCGAGGAGCCCGGCTCCGCCGACGATCCCATGACCCGCATGATGCGCCTGCGCGACGATACCGTAGCCGCGGACGTCAACGCCGCCGTCGGACACGCGCAATCGCTACCGGAGATCGACGGCGACCGCCTCGGCATCACCGGCTACTGCATGGGCGGCCGCGTCACCTACTTGATGGCCGCCAAGAGCGACGCCTTCAAAGCCGCTGTCGACTGCTGGGGCGGCAACTGCCTTGTCGCCTGGGGCGACGGCCCGTCGCCCTTCGATCTCACCGGCGACATCTCGTGCCCTGTCCTTGGCCTCTTCGGCGAGGACGATCTGGCCCCCGCGCCGACCGAGGTTGCGAAGATCGACGCGGAGATGACCCGTCTCGGCAAAGAGCACGAGTTCCACAGCTACGCCGGTGCCGGCCACGGTTTCATGAACGAAGGCCGCCCCGCCTACCGGGAAGAGGCCACCCGCGACGCCTGGCGCCGCACGATCGATTGGTTCAACCGCTACCTGGCCGCATGAGCGACCCGACCCTCAAGCTCGTCGTCGCCTGGTCTGATCGCCGCAACCTCTGCTCGATCGTCCGCGATGCCCTGCTCGAAATCGTGCCGCAGGAGGAGATTCGCACGCTCGGCGACGATGCCAGCGTCATCCACACGGCTGAGCCGGCCTCGGTGATCCGCGACCGTCTCCGCGAACGCCTATCGGCAGGCGATCACGTCTTCGTTACGGAGTTTGAGGTCTGGTCCGGGCATGGACCCACGCTGGACTCTCGCTGGCTCCTGGCCCGCGGCCACTAGCGGTTGGGGTGTGCTAGGCTTCGGACGTTTCGCCGTTGTATGCCACGGACGACAGCGCACCGTCGTCGTTGCGGTGGCGGTACTCGGACACTCGCGTGCGGCCGGTCTCGACGGCGCTATGGGCCTGCTCGCGGCCCTTCTTCAGGCGCTCGCCCCAGACCTCACGGCGTTCCACACCCTGGCGCGGGTCGAACAGATACATCAGCGTGGCGCCAACCGCCACTCCAAACAGAACTCCACTCATTCGCATCGGCCTACCTCCTGCGCCGGTCGTGTTTCCGGCCTGCTAGGCGATCTTCCACCCGGGGTTTGATCCGGGCGCTTTCTATTGTCCCATCCTGCCAGATAGCGCGCGACTTGTCACATTACCTCTTCGGGCGCCCCTCCGACACCGATCGCCAGGCCTCCCGGTCTGCCTGCAAGAACTTGAGCAGCTGGCTCGTCGTCGTGCCCACCTTCTTTGCCGCGCCGGCGTAGCTGCCGTCCGCCTCGGCCAGAGCGTCCAGTACCGCCGCCAGGATGACCGGATACACCTTGTTGCGGACGTTGATCGAAAGGCGCTTCTCCCGGAGGTACGCTGCCAGCTCCGGCGGCTCCTTGTACGGCGACCGCACCTCGATCGCGATCCGCTCTCGCAGCCGTCGCAGGGCGCGCTTGCGGTTGTCCTCGCGCCTGCGCGTCTCCGCCGCGTGCGCTTCGATGCCGCTCGGCCTGTGCCGCACGCGGGCCGCCGTCTCCACCTTGTTGCGGCGCTGGCCGCCAGGCCCGCTCGACCGGTAGCCGTGCTCCTCGCACTGCGCCAGCAGCCCAGAGTCGTCCAGCCTCAGCCAGCCGTTGCGCGTCGCATCGGCCGTCATCTGCGTCTTCTGCGGCATCCTGCAAGTATGGCACGCGGCAA
>CBDTZZ010000198.1:0-2756 GCA_965365035.1 uncultured bacterium
TGGCGGCGGAGTACCTGCTGCTAACGCACTTCCTTGGCGTCGGCGACGACAAGCGGTGGCGCAAGGTCGCGACTTACCTGCGCCGCCAGCAACGCGCCGACGGGACGTGGGCGATCTACGATGGCGGCCCACCCGACATCAATGCCACGGTCGAGTCCTATTTCGCGCTCAAGCTTGCCGGCGTCTCGCCCGACGACCCGGCGATGACGCGCGCTCGCGAGTGGGCTCTCTCGGCCGGCGGCGTGCCGAAAGTACGCGTCTTCACCAAGATCTGGCTCGCACTCTTCGATCAGTGGGATTGGCGCGGCGTGCCGGTTCTGCCGCCGGAGATGATCTTCCTGCCGCGCTGGTTCCCCCTCAACATCTACGACTTCGCCGCCTGGGCGCGGGCGACGATCGTGCCCATGCTGATCATCCTCAGCGAGCGCCCAACCTGTCCGGTGCCGGACTACGCGCGAATCGATGAGCTGTTCCCTGACGGCCGCGAGGGCACGGACTACAGCCTGCCCGCCCCACACTCGCGCCGGGGCTCGTTCTTCCACCGCGCAGATGGCCTGCTCCGCCGGGTCGAGCGCTTCGCGCCGGGTGCCAGTCGCGGGGCGGCCTACCGCGCCGCCGAAGAGTGGATCGTCGAGCACCAGGAGGCCGACGGTGCCTGGGGCGGCATACAGCCGGCATGGGTGTACTCGCTCATCGCGCTCAAGGTGCGCGGCTACGCAGTCGATCATCCGGTGATGAGGCGCGGCCTCCAGGCGTTTGAGTCTGGCTGGGCGATTGAGGATGACGAAACGTATAGCCCGCAGGCCTGCGTGTCGCCGGTGTGGGACACCATGCTGGCGATGAACGCACTGCTCGACTCCGGCCTGCCGCCCGATCACCCGGCGCTCGTGCACGCCGCCCATTGGCTATTGGACCGCCAGGTACTAACCGGCGGCGACTGGCAGGTCGGCGCGCCGGGCGTCGAGCCGGGCGGTTGGTCGTTCGAGTTCGCGAACAACTTCTACCCCGACACGGACGACACGGCCGAAGCCTTGATCGCGCTCTCCCGCGTGCGCCTGCCAGACGAGCAACGAAAGAACGAGGCGATAGAGCGCGGCCGGCGCTGGCTGATCGGCCTGCAGTCGTCCAACGGCGGCTGGGGCGCGTTCGACCGCGACAACACCCGGCGCGTGGTCAACGAGATCCCCTTCTGCGACTTCGGCGAGGTGATCGATCCACCGTCAGCAGACGTTACGGCGCACGTTATCGAAGCGCTCGCTCTCCTGGGCGACGGCGACTCCGCAGCGGTGAAGCGCGGTCTGCGCTACTTGCGGCGCGAGAACCGCCCGGACGGGAGCTGGTTCGGCCGCTGGGGCGTGAACTACGTTGCCGGCACGGGCAGCGCGCTGCCGGCGTTCAAGGCGGCCGGAAGCGACATGACGAAGCGGCGCTTTCAGCGGGCCGCCGGCTGGCTCACCGCCGCGCAGAACGAAGACGGCGGTTGGGGCGAAGATCCCCGCAGCTACGTCGACGAGTCGTGGGAAGGCCGCGGCGAGAGCGCACCATCGCAGACGGCCTGGGGGATGTCCGGCCTTCTCGCAGTAGATGGTGCCGGCGCGATCGACGACTCGCTAGAACGAGGGGCGCAGTGGCTAATCGAGCATCAGGAGGAAGACGGGCAGTGGTTGGAGCCGCAGTTCACGGGCACCGGCTTCCCCGGCGATTTCTACATCAGGTACGACCTGTACCGGAACTACTGGCCGCTGCTGGCTCTCGGCCGCTATCGTGATGCGATGAGTGGCCCTAGGCGCCGGCTTCCTTCGCTTCGATCAGCTCCCAGATCTGCTTCTTGATCTCGCGGACCCGCTTCATCTCCGGGTAGATGCCGTCCTCCGCCTTGCGGTCGAAGAGCGCCTTGCCGTCGGCGTACAGCGTTAGGTTACCTTTACCGACGGGGATCAGCGTCACTGGGGCGTCGGCACCAAAGTCGTGCCAGATTTCGGTCGCCATCCAGGCGGCCAAAGGAAGGTATCCTCACTCGACGCAGTAGGTGATTTCGATCGCGATGCGGCCGTCGTATCGTCCTTCGATCACAGCAGTCTCCTAGTCCAGGCCGAGGTCGGCTCGCGCCTCGTCCGTCATCTTCTCGGGACTCCAGGCTGGGTCGAACGTGAACTCGACGTCGACTCCCGTCACGCCGGGCATGAGGCCAAGGAACTCCTGGATCTGCTCCGTGATCATCGGCCCGATCGGACACATCGGCGTCGTCAGCGTCATCACGATCTTGACCGACCGATCTTCCTCGATGCGGATGTCGTAGACGAGGCCCAGGTCGTAGATGTTGTAGTGAAGCTCCGGGTCATAGATCTCCCGCAGCCCCTCGACGATGTCGTTCTCAGTTACCATTGCCTCTCCATTGTAGCTCACTGCCGGGGTGAGCACGCGCGCTTGACAACCTCCGGCAGGCAACTAGAATAAGCCCATCCCGTTGAGTGGACGGCTAAAACCCGCCGCTTAGCCCAAAGGGAGGGGTCAAACAAGGCGCCGCAAAGGCGCCTTGTTTGTGTCCGGACTACTCCACGCTGACGCTGCTGCCGGCCTGCGTCTTGTGCACGACGATCCGCGCGGGCATTCGCTCCGCCAGCGCCGGTACGTGCGTGATCACGCCGATCAACCGGCTGCGGTCCTGACCCAACACCTCTAGCGCCGACGCCACGATATCGAGTGTTTCGCTGTCCAGGTGCGAGAAACCTTCATCGATGAAGAGGCTCTCCAGC
>CBDTZZ010000199.1:0-2670 GCA_965365035.1 uncultured bacterium
AATCGACCTCCGGCATGTCGACGAACGTGCCGTTTCGCAGCTTCGGCAACCCGGCGAGCCGTCGCCAGCCACTAGCCTGCTCAACGAGGACCGCATCGAGAAGTCCGTCATCCAACCTGGCCCGAGGCGCCGTCCTCATACCACCGCCTGAGTAGCAACCGTTGGCGATCCAGGCGTTGTTCAGCAGCAGCTCCCGCGCTGGCGAGCCGTCGGTCACAACCGTCGCGACGGCGGGAGTATAGCGTCGCAGGGTCGTGAGAATCGCCCACCAGAACGCGGCCTGGCCGGACAACCGCCGTTTGGCGCGGTTGACCTCGCGGCACACTACGGCGCCCATGCCGACCTCCGCGGCGTTAACGAACCAACGTGACGATCGTTGTCCATCGAAGTCCGTAAACGTCGCGCGGCCCACGTCGATCTGGCGGCGGTTTCCCCGCGCCAGCAGCGCCGCGGCCTCGTCCATGTCGCGGGGAATCTCCAGCGTCCGCACGAAATCGCTCCCGGTGCCGCGGGGCAGCAGGCCAAGCGCCGTCCCGCCGGACCCGTTGGCCAGCAATCCGTTGGCGACCTCTCCGATCGTCCCGTCGCCGCCGACAGCAACCACCACTTCGTACCGGCCGGCCGCCTTGGCGGCGAAGCGGGCTGCGTCTCCCGGGGCGGCGGTGCGGATCGCGCGGAACGGCGGCAGCACCTCTCGTAGCCGCTCGCGCAGCTTGCGCCAGTTCCGGCCCGTGGATCGGTTCGCCGAGCGCGGATTGACGATCAGCAGGAGGCGAGGCGTCACGGGGCGGTCCGTGCTGGATCGGGCTGATCGCGAAACGCCATCATCTGCTCGACAGCCGAGCGATAGGTCTCCACCTGCTTTCCAACTTCGTGGTCACCCCATCCGAGCGTGCGACCGAGTACAGCCGCTATACGCTCGGAGGCTGCGCGGCCCGCATCGGAGCTGAACAGCATGAGATCGCTGCGCCGGCGCATGAAGTCCTCAAGGGTCACCGCCATCTCTGACTCCGCCGCGAACGCAGCCTCGGCGAGGAGCACCGGCGAGCCCGGCACAACGGGTTCGAGCAGCTCAGGTTCGTTCCGCGCCTGGGCCAGAACGCGCACGTGGTCCGTGCCGTGAGTGTCCACGAGATGCCCCGCGGCCTCTTCCGAGATGTCCCAGCCACGCACGAGAGCAGCGACGGCCTGCGCGCGATAGCGATCAAAGCGCGCGGTCGCGCCGGGCAATGGCGCGCGCGCCGTCCGGCAGCCGGAAGGACTCTGTGAGAGGACGCCGGCCTCAGCTTCGACGACGCGGTCGACCGCGCGCTCCGCCATTGCGCGGGCGTTGGTCAGCTTACCGCCGACGATCGCGTAGGCGCCCGGCGGTCCCTCAAGGACTTCGTAGTCGCGGGACACCGCGGATGGCGAGGGCGAACCTTCGTCCGCGATCAGCGGACGCACACCCGCCCACGTCGAGGTCACGTCGGCCGGGCCTAGGTCGACATTGAAGTTGGCGTTGATCGCTTCGAGAATCAGGCTGACGTCTGCGGCGTCGGCCTCCACCTCGCTGGGGTCGCCAGACCAGTCCGTGTCCGTCGTTCCAACGTAGCTGTAGCGCCCCGCCGGCACGACGAACAACGGCCGCTCCTGCCAGAAAAAGGCGACGACGGAGTTCGTGCGCAGTAGCTCGCGCGGAAGCACGACGTGGACGCCCTTCGTCGGCCGCAGGATTGAGGCTTCGCCGAAGCTGTTGCGCCACTCGTCTGTCCACGGCCCGGCGGCGCCGATGACGGTGCGGGCGCGAACGGTCAGTTCGTCACCGCTCACCACATCGCGGCAGTTGAGGCCGCTGGCGCGCCCTCCCGTCGTCTCTAGCGACGCGGCCTCGACGTAGTTGGCGACGGCAGCGCCATGATCGGTCGCCGACAGCGCCAGGCTCAGCGTCAGACGAGCGTCGTTGGTGATCGCGTCGAAGTACCGGAATCCGGAACGCAGACCCTTGTCCCGCAGCGTGGGCTCCTCCTCGATCAGCTGTTCGCGTGAGCGGACGCGGTGCCTGCCCATCCCCAGCTTGCCGGCCATCACGTCGTAGCCGGTGAGGCCGATGCGCAGCAAGAGAGCGTTGTCCCTGCCGCCCTTGTAGACAGGAATCGTGAAGGGGATCGGCCGCACGAGGTGCGGAGCGAGGCGCAAGAGCCGCCCGCGCTCCCGTAGCCCCTCTCGCACGAGGCTGATGTGCGCGTGCCTCAAGTAGCGTAGGCCGCCATGAACGAGGCGAGACGAGCGGCTGCTGGTGCCTGAGGCGAAGTCTCCCCTTTCGACGAGGGCCACGCTGAGGCCGCGCATCGCAGCGTCCCGTGCGACCCAGGCGCCGGTGATGCCGCCGCCGACGACCGCGACGTCGAACGTGTCGCGGCTAAGGCGCTCCAGCATGTCGCCGCGCTGCGAGCTTCGGACCGGCAGGGAGACGAGCTCAGCCATCGTCCGCAGCCACGGAGGATCGGCGCGCTTCAGGTGCAGGTGGTACGAGCTTGCCCGGGTTGAGTATGTCATCGGGATCGATCGCAGTCTTGATCGCGGAGAGCCAGCGAGCGCCCTGCTCCCCCAGGTAGCCGGGCATCCAGCGGCGATGATCCGCCCCGATGCCGTGGTGGTGGCTGAGTGCGCCGCCGTTGCGCACGATCG
>CBDTZZ010000200.1:0-2635 GCA_965365035.1 uncultured bacterium
GTCACAGTCGCCGGCAAGTACTGTGAGTCGGGTGATCTGCTACTCAAGGACGCCGAGCTGCCGCCGCTTGAGCCGGGTGACGTCCTGGCGCTGCCGGCCTCGGGCGCCTACAACCTGTCGATGGCCAGCAACTACAACGCAAGCCTGCGACCGCCGATTGTCCTCGTCCGCGACGGCAAGGCGAAGGTAATTCGCCGCCGCGAGACCTACGAAGACCTCACCCGCCCCGACGTCTGGCCGCTGGAGTAGATTCCGCCCTACGGCCGGGGCAAACCCAGGCCGCGGATCGCGCCGATCGTCTTCATCACTTCGCTCGTGCCACCGGCGATCGTCGCGCTGACCGCCAGCTGGTAGCCGCGCTCCATGCCGCCATTGAGCATCGCGTGCTTGCTCTTCGGGTGCAGCGGGCCGTACATGCCCAGCAGGTCCATACCCGTGGACGCGAAGCGCTGGATCAGCTCCGTCGAGTACAGCTTGGCGATCGTCGCCTCGTAGTTCGGCGCCTTGCCGTCCGCCTGCAGCGACGCCACGCGGTAGGAAAGCGCCGCGCCGATCTCAACTTCGATCGAGATGTCGGCCAGCCGGTTGCGGATCTCCGGCTTGTTCTCGACGAACTGTGGGTACTCTTTCGTGAACTCGATAAGCTCGTTTAGCGAGCGACGCACGCGGGCCGAGCCAGCGATCGACGAGCGCTCGAAGTCGAGCGCCACGGCCAGCATGTACCAGCCCATGTTCTCCTTCCCGACGAGGTATTTCGCCGGGATGCGCACGTCCTCGAAGAAGACCTCGTTGAAGCCATGGTTGCCTGCCATGTTGACCAGCGGCTGGATGGTCACGCCGGGCGCGTCCATCGGCACCAGAAACATACTCAGGCCCTTGTGCTTCGGCGCGTCGGGGTCGGTGCGCGCTGCCAGCCAGCCCCAGTTCGAGCGGTGCGCGCCCGTCGTCCAGGTCTTCTGGCCGTTGATCACGAAGTCGTCGCCGTCGCGCACGGCCTTCGTCTGGATCGCCGCCAGATCGGAGCCGGCTGTGGGCTCAGAGTAGAGCGTGCACCACGTGTGCTCCAGGTTCGTGATCTTAGGGATAAACTCGCTTTTCTGCTCGTCCGTGCCGTAGAGCATCAGCGAGGGGCCGACCCAGGCGACGCCCATGTTGAACCCGACCGGCGCGCCGGCGTAGGCCATCTCTTCGCTATAGACGACCTGCTGCATGACGCTGGCGTCCTGACCGCCGTACTCCTCGGGCCAGGCGATGGCCAGCCAGCCGCGGTCCGCCAGCTTCCGGTTGAAGTTCTTGGCGAAGTCACCGTGGGCCTCGACGCCGATCTCGGACTCCGCGTCGAATCCGTCGTCCCAGCCGGGCTTGAGCTCCTGCTTCAGGAACTCCTTGACGTCGGCTCGGAAGGTCTCTTCTTCGGGAGTAAATCGAAAGTCCATCTGGGGCTCCTTATGTTCGTGATTCGGCGTGGCTCAGTGTGCCACAAGACGGTGCACAGTTCCAGTTCACGTAAGGGTTCGAGACGGCCGCGCCCTGTCTCCTGTCTCCTACGTAGCCTCTACTTCGTTACGCACAATGCGCCCAGCGACATCGCGCAACAGATCGACGTCCTGCGCGCCGACCACGGCGAAGCGGCCGTTGAAGATCGTCGTCGGTACGCCGGTCACGCCGTTCGAGCGGCTCCACTCCATCTGTTTCTCGATTTCTTCGCTATAGCGGCCCGCGTCCAGCGCCTCGCGCAGCGCGCCGCCCTCAACGCCGGCCTCTTCGCACGCCCGCACGACAACGTCCGTGTCGCCGATGTTCTGCTCCTCCTCGAAGTAGGCGCGGAAGAGAGCCCGGTGCACGGCCCATAGGTCACCATCGGTGTCGCGAGTGAACTCCGTCGCCTCGTGCGCCTTGCGCGTGTTGGGCACCAGCGACGGGCGCTTCAGCTCGATCCCGGCCGCGAGCGCCGTCTGACGCAGGTTGTCCAGGTAGCCAGGCGGGTAGACCTTCCCCTTCGATGCCTCTGCGCGGGCGACGCCCTCGGCCGGGATGCCAGGGCGCAGATCGAAGGCGCAGGCGGTTAACGTGACTTCGAAGTCCTGGCGCAGCTGTTCGAGGCGGGCCAGACCAACGTAGCACCATGGACAGATGTAGTCGGAGACGAGCGTGACCTGCAGCGCCTGCTTCTCCGGACGGGTGTCGTGCATGCCACTGTGGCGCTCGACGTCGCCGTCGCCATCGTAGCCGACGGACCAAGACTCCATGCGCCCATTATAAGACCGGAAACTGCGGACTAAGCGCTACGCTGTGCGGTGACGCAACGCCCACAGCGCCAGCGGCAGGTTGATGGCCGCCAGGATCGCGATCGCCAGTAGCGCTTCGCCGATCTTCTCCCAATCCCAGCCCTCGATGATCAGCGCCCGCATACCCTCAAGGACGTAGGTGACCGGGTTCATCGTCGCCAGAAACTCCAGCCAGGGGGAGAAGAACTCTTTCGGGGCGAAGGCAGTCGAGAGGAAGAGCAGCGGGAAGAAGATGAGGAATCCTGCCTGCGCCGCCTGTGGGCTTCCGGTACGCAGTGCGATGGCCAGCCCGAATCCTGCGTAGGCCAGTCCGAAGAGGCCGGCCAGAATGAGGATCATGATGTACC
>CBDTZZ010000201.1:0-2620 GCA_965365035.1 uncultured bacterium
CGGCCGCCAGCACGGCCAGGAAGGTCCCGGCCCAGTGGCGCCGGACCACGGCGACGGCGCCGCCCACGAGGCCCAGCCACACCAGCGCCGGCGTCACGTTCCCGAAGACCGTGCCCGACCACAGCCCGTCGGCCATTACCTCCAGCGAGTCCCAGAGCTTGCCGTGGGGGATCATCCAGTCGGACTTCGCGGCGAACGGCAGCAGCCAGAACGCCGAGAGCGCTGCTCCGAGCGTCATCGCGCCGAGGGTCCTCGCGATGACGGCGCCGGCGGGGGCGTCGTCGTTCAGGCAACGCACGGCAACATACAACGGCACGCCGAGCGCCAGCAGCAGCACCGTGGACGGATGTGTCACGACGGCCAGCGCCGTCAGCGAGCCGCAGAGGATGAACTGTCGCGGACGGCCGTGACGGATGACCTTGTCGAGCGTGGTGAGCGCCAGCAACAGGAATGCTAGAGACAACGTCTGCGGCCAAACGCCCCACTCGACGGTGAAGGTCCAGCCGCCTTCGCGGTAGGCGCCTCGATCCAACAGGAAGAACAATCCGGCCAGCAACCCCGCCGTCCGTCCGAGATAGACGCGTCCGAATTCGAAGAACACCAGCGCCGTGGCGGTGTACATTGCGAAGAATGCGATGGCGTAGGACCCCTCCCAGCCGAGCGCCCCGAAGCTGCCGAGGAAGAACCCGGCAATCCACCAATCCGTGCCCGGAGGGTAGTCCTCGCCCGACGGCCAGCCCGCGAACCAGAGGTCGCTCCAGCCGCTCAAGCGGCCCTCGGCCAGATTGTGCGTGACGAAGTGCCAGGCCCGCGTCAGGTGCACCGGGTGATCGTGGGACATCGGCATCCGACCGAGCAGGCAGGGCCAGAGCAGGCAGATGCAGACGGCGGTAAGCACGAGGTACGGCAGTGCGCGGCGCAGGCGGCCCACCCAGCCTCGATGGCGCTCGGACTGCGCCGCCGGATCGAGAGCCCCGAGCAGCGCCCAACCACCGTAGAGTCCCAGGCCGACGAGCGCCGTCCCCAGCGTGCGCCACGCGAACGTCTCGGTGCCCAGCAACAGACCGCCTATCGCAAGCGGCAAGACGGCTGCGGTCGTGAACCCCCGCAGCGACAGGTGCGCAGAAAACAACGATACTCCCCGGAAACGACGAGCTATCTTCGCACATGCGGACGATTCGATTATCATGCGGGTCGCGGGACCTCCTCGAGGCCTGAGGGGACGATGAACACGCTGCCGGCAAACGGAAGACTGGGTGCGCGATGTGCAGGCGCGGCATCGCGCCACTAGCGCCAACATCGAACCTTCGATGAATCGATGACTGCCGATCAACGGTTCCTTCTCGCGCTGCTCGTCGTGATCTTCGGCCTACTGTTGTGGGGCCGGGTCCGCTACGACGTGGTGGCGTTCGGCGCCTTGCTCGTCGCCTACGTCGGCGGCGTCATCCCCAAGGGCGAAGTGTTCGCCGGGTTCGGGCATCCGGCCACCGTGATCATCGCGTTGGTCTTGATTATCAGCCGTGGGCTGTACCGCTCCGGCGCGATCGAGGTCCTGGCGCGCCATCTCGTCGATGCTTCGCGCGGGCTGCGGCTGCACATCGCCGTGATGTCCTCGATCGCTGCGGCGCTCTCCGCCGTGATGAACAACGTCGCCGCACTGGCGTTGCTGATGCCGGTTGATATGCAGGCGGCCGCGAAGGCCAAGCGCAGTCCGGCGCTGACTCTCATGCCGTTGTCCTTCGCTTCGATTCTCGGTGGTATGGTGACGCTCATCGGCACGCCGCCGAACGTCGTGATCGCTACCTTCCGTGAAGAAGCGCTGGGCGCTCCCTACCGCATGTTCGACTTCGCACCCGTCGGTTTGGTGGTGGCGATCGTGGGTGTGAGCTACGTCGCGCTCATCGGCTGGCGTTTGATCCCGGTCGAGCGCAGCGCACACGACAGCGCCAGGGACCTGATGGACCTGCAGGGGTACATCGCGGAAGGCAAGGTCAAGGAGGGCGCCAAGGCGATCGGCCTGCGGCTGCGCGATCTTCAGACACTCGCCGATGATGACGACATCAATCTGCTCGGCCTGGTTCGCCGTGGTAAGCGTCTGCGAGGCGCGGCCCGCAACGCCGTGATCCGCGAAGGTGACGTGGTCGTGCTGGAAGGCGCTCCGCAGGCGATCGAGCGTTGTCTGCCGGCCGTGGGTCTGGAGTACGCCGGAGCGGACAAGCACGAAGGGGTCGCGAGCGACACCATCGATCTGGTCGAGGTCGTCGTGCCGGAGGGCGCTCGGATCGCCGGACGCTCGGCAGTCGAAATTCGGCTGCTGTATCGGCACGCCGTGACTCTGCTTGGCGTGTCGCGCAACGGCGAGCGATTCCGCGACCGCGTGCGCAAGCTGGTCATCCAGCCGGGCGACATCTTGCTGCTCGTCGGCCCCTCGCGGCACCTGCCGGATGTAGTCGAGTGGCTCGGGTGTTTGCCGCTGGCCGACCGGGGCATCCAGGTGCTGCAGCGTCGCAAGGCGTGGGCGGCGGTTCTGACGTTCGCCGCTGCGGTGGTGGCCGCGAGTATCGGCCTGGTCTACCTGCCGCTCGCACTCGGAGCCGTGGTCGTGATCTACGCGCTGCTT
>CBDTZZ010000202.1:0-2582 GCA_965365035.1 uncultured bacterium
CAGCTCGACGCGGCCGGCCATCCCGTCATCCGTATCGACGTCCCCGGACCATACGGGCTCGGTGCGGAGTTCCTGCGCTGGGAGATCGCCACCGCCGCCGCCGGCGCCGCGCTCAGCCTAAACCCGTTCGATGAACCGAACGTGACCGAGAGCAAGGACAACACCCGCCACGTTCTGGAGCAGTACGAGACGAGCGGCCTGCTGCCCAACCCGGCTCCAGCCGTCGAGGAAGACGGCCTCACCCTCGCCGCTGACGACTCGACGCTGGCGCGCCTGGAGGACGCACCCGAGCGCACGATCGGCGCGCTCGTGGCAGAGCACTTCCTGCTCGCGCCGGAGGGCTCGTACCTGGCGATTATGGCCTACATCCCGCACACGGAAGAGCACGAGCGCCTCCTGACGCGTCTGCGCACGGCCCTTCGCGACGCGACGCGTCGGGCGACGACCGTCGGCTACGGCCCGCGCTTCCTGCACTCGACAGGCCAGCTACACAAGGGCGGGCCGGCGACAGGCGTCTTCCTGCAACTGGTGATGGACGACGAGATCGACCTCGACGTACCCGGCGAGCAGTCGTTCACGTTCAGCGTCCTCAAGCGGGCGCAGGCGCTCGGCGATCTGGCCGCTCTCCTGGCCCGCCAGCGGCCGGTCCTGCGCGTCTCGCTCGGCGACGAGCCAGCGGCCAACCTGCGACTTCTGGTGGACGGCGTCGAAGCGGCGCTGCGCGAGACCGCAGAGCGGAGCCGATAGCGTGCAGCTCGCCATGATCGGCCTGGGGCGCATGGGCGCGAACATGAGCCTGCGCCTCCTCCGCGGCGGCCACGAAGTTGTCGTCTACGACCGCGATCCAGGGGCGGCCGACCCTCTCAAGGCCGAAGGCGCGGTACCGGCCACGAGCCTTGAGGACGTCGTCGGCAAGCTGGCAAAACCGCGGCACGTCTGGATCATGGTCCCGTCCGGCCAGCCGGTGACGGACACGATCGATGCGCTGGCGCCGTTGCTGGAGAAGGGCGACGCGATCATTGAAGGAGGCAACTCCAACTACCACGACACCGTGGCGCGCGCCGCATCGCTGAAGGCGTCCGGCATCCACCTGCTGGACAGCGGAACGAGTGGCGGCATCTGGGGCCTGGACAACGGCTATTGCCTGATGATCGGCGGCGAGCAGGAGATCTTCGAGCGCGCACGCCCGATCTTCGAGACGCTGGCACCGCCGGAAGGGTACGCCTACATGGGCCCCGCCGGCGCTGGCCACTACGTGAAGATGGTGCACAACGGCATCGAGTACGCGCTCCTGCAGTCCTACGCCGAAGGCTTCGAACTCCTCGACGCCTCCAACTACGACCTCGACCTCCACGCCATCTCGCAGCTCTGGGAACACGGCAGCGTAGTTCGCTCCTGGCTCCTTGAGCTGACCGAACGCGCGCTGGCCAGCGATCCCGACCTGTCCTCCATCCGCGGCTACGTCGACGACTCCGGCGAGGGCCGCTGGACGATCCAGGAGGCGATCGACCGCGACGTGCCGGCGACGGTCCTGGCGCACTCGCTCTTCGCGCGCTTCCGCTCGCGACAGGACGACTCGTTCGGCGCCAAGCTAATCGCGGCGCTGCGCCAGGAGTTCGGCGGGCACAAGGTCAAGAACGAGTGACGGCGCAGGCCGCGACTGCCACTGCCGCGCCCAACTTCGACCGAGCGACCGATCCCTGCACGATCGTCATCTTCGGCGCCTCGGGAGACCTCACCGCGCGAAAGCTCATGCCGGCGTTGTACAACCTGGCGCTGGACGGACGGCTGCCGCCAAAGCTCGCCGTCGTCGGCTACGCGCGTACGAAGCGGTCCACCGAGTCCTTCCGCGAAGAGGCGCGCAAGAACGTCGAGAAGCACTCACGACGTCCCATCGACTCGGAGGTCTGGGAATCGTTCGCCTCGGGCCTTTTCTACTCCCACGGCGGCTACGACGACCCGGAAGGCCACGATCGCCTGAACGAAACACTTCGAGAAGTCGAAGCCGAGCGCGGCACCAGCGGCAATCGCCTCTACTATCTCGCCGTGCCGCCGACAACGTTCGTCGGCATCATCGAGCAGCTCGGCCGTACGCGGTCACAGGGCGCCGCGGGCGAAGGGTGGTCGCGGGTGATCATCGAGAAGCCGTTCGGCGTCGACCTAACCTCGGCGCGTGAGCTGAACCGCGCCGTCCATTCCGTCTTCGATGAAGACGACGTTTACCGCATCGATCACTACCTGGGCAAGGAGACCGTCCAGAACATCATGGTCTTCCGCTTCGCCAACGGCATCATGGAGCCGATCTGGAATCGTCGTTATGTGGACCACGTGCAGATCACCGTTTCGGAGAGCCTGGGCGTCGGCCACCGCGGCAACTACTATGACGGCTCCGGCGCCCTGCGCGACATGATCCAGAACCACATCATGCAGCTGCTTTCGCTAATCGCTATGGAACCGCCACTGGCGATCGACGGCCGTTCCGTCCGCGACGAGAAAGTGAAGGTACTGAACGCTATCCGCTTGCTCGATGACGCGGGGGTGGCACTCGAAACCGCCCGCGGCCAGTACGGTCCCGGCCTGGT
>CBDTZZ010000203.1:0-2543 GCA_965365035.1 uncultured bacterium
TGGAATCGCAGCCGTCCTACTCGCGGCGCTGTTCGCCGTCGGCGCCTTCGCCGCCTGCAATGACGACGACGATGCCAGCGGAACTCCGGGGCCCTCCGCGATCAGCGCGACCGGCACCGCCCCGGACGAGGTGACGTTCATGGCCGGCTTCAAGCCACAGGCGAACCTCCCGTTCGTGGGCGCTTACGTGGCGCAGGAAAAGGGCTTCTTCGCCGAGGAGAACCTGGAGGTAGAGATCCAGCACGTCGCTACTCCGGGCGACAACTTCCGGCTGCTCGCTACGGGCCAGGTGCAGTTCTCGACGTCCGACGCCACGGCGCTCCTGGAGAAGTGGACCAGCGACCCGGTGATCGAGGTCGTCTCGCTGGCGCTGATCGGCCAGACCGGCCAGCAGGGTTTCGCGGTGCTGGCAGACTCCGGCATTGAGTCGCCTGCGGACTGGGTGGGCAAGATCGCAGGCTACAAGGGCAGCGACGTGCCGCCGGACTACCTGGCGATCCTGAAGGCGACCAGTGTCCGCCGCTCCGACATCGAGGAAGTGCGCGTCGGCTTCGAACCGCAGCTGCTGACCGAGGGAGTCGTCGACATCTTCCCCGTCTTCATCGCCAACGAGCCGGACACCCTGAGCAGTCTGGGCTTCGAGACTCTCGTCTTCACGGCCGCTGACTACGGCGCGCCGACGCTCGGCCTGTCGTACGTAACGACGCCCGAGTACGCGGCGGAGAATCCAGACATCACGGCCCGCTTCACGCGCGCCGTCCTGCGCGGCATCGCCTACGCCGAGGCCAACCGCGAAGAGGCGATCGACATCGTGTTGCTTTACGCGCCGCAGGAGGACCGCGAACACCAGCGCTACATGCTGGACACCGAACTAGAGATGGCGCAGACGGGCGCCGTCTACGAGGACCAGGGCATCGGCGCACAGACGCTCGCGCAGTGGCAGAATTTGCACGACTATCTGATAGAGCACGAGAGTTTGCCGCAAGAGATCGCGGACCTATCGGCCGTCTTCACGGATGACTTCACGGCGTACGACGGCGGCGAATAGCCCGTAGGCGCGCCAAAGCGGTCGCGGACGTATCACAATAGGACGATGCGAAACGTGATCGCGGCCTATGCCGCCTGTCTGACGCTGCTAGCCGCGTTTGCGCTCGTGGGTGCGGCGTTGGTCTTCGAGGCCGCGGGGCCGTCGGACGCGGCGGAGGCGGCGGCCAACCGCAACTCGTTCAACCTGGTCACCTGGGAGCTGAAGCACCTCCCGCAGAAGTGGCTGTACAAAATCGGCGACATCTTCCGCGACCAGGAAGGTAGCGATGACGAGGCGCTGCGACGCTACTTTGAGCTGGGCGAAGAGATCGTCCGGCTGACCGGAGAGGCGCCGGGCTCAGACGAACTGGCGCGAGCCGAGGACGAACGAGGCGACCTGGAAGCGCGAGTCGAGGACATCATCGAAGGGCGCGTGACGTCCGTGCTGGAGGAGCAGAGCCTGGCGCTGGAGCCACCGCTCTTCAGCGACCTCGGGCTCATCTTCCCACCGGTCGACTTCGAGATCGACCCGCCGCCGCGCGTCCTTGCGGTATCGCCGCGCGACCGCATCGATCTGGACGATTCGTACCTGCTGGCGCCCGGCCTCTCGAATGAAACGGCTCTCGCGATCGAGGCCGGCGTCGAAGCCGATGACCCCGACGCCTCGGCGCTGGTCGTGACTACGGGCGGCGTGGCGACGTACCCGAGCGTGATCAGAGAGGGCCGCTCCTACGAGCGCCTCGTCGATACGGTGTTCCACGAGTGGCTGCACCAGTACCTGATCTTCTTCCCGCTAGGCCGCAGTTACATCGAGGGCGGCGAGGCCCGCACGCTGAACGAAAGCGTTGCCAACATAGCTGGCAGCGAGCTAGCGCGCCTCTACTTCGAGAAATACGGCCCGCTGGAGACCGCAGCGCCGCCACCAACACCCAACCCGAATCCCACGCCTTCGCCGGAGCCAGCCCCGCCGGACGATCCGTTCGACTTCGGCGCTGAGATGCGGGCACTACGCCTGGACGTCGAAGTGTTGCTGGCGGACGGCCGAATCGAGGAGGCCGAGGCGCTAATGGAGCGCAAGCGCGACGAGTTCGAGGCACAGGGCCGCTACATCCGCCGGCTAAACCAGGCCTACTTCGCGTTCTACGGCTTTTATGCCGATTCGCCGGCCTCGATCGACCCGATCGGCCCCAAGCTGGCGACGCTCCTGGAGAGCGCCGGATCGCCCGGCGAGTTCGTGCGGCGCGCCTCAGCGATCACATCGCAGAGCGATCTCGACCGGTTGCTCGGCGAAGGCTAGGCAGGCGGCGCGCGGTCGGGCAGGCGCACGTCGTAGTCGAAGTCCAGGGTGCGGACGTTCTGGTGCTCGTCGAGGAACGGGCGCAGGTGACGGATCGTCTGGTTGTGGAGGCGGCTCTCCCACCAGTGGTACGCCCGGAAGCCGGGGGGTACTCCAATCGGAGCGTCCTCTTCGGCGCGCTCCAGGCTATCGATGCCTAGAGCCCAACGTTCAGTCGTCG
>CBDTZZ010000204.1:0-2524 GCA_965365035.1 uncultured bacterium
GGGCCGCGCGGGCGAACTCGGCTACCTCAAGCAGGAGGCTGGTGTACAGAGCGACAACACCCTCTTCGCCGAGATGTGGACCGCCTTCCCGGAGGCCCGCCGCATCGAGCTGCGCCTGGCGGAGGTCGCCGACGGGCTCGTCGAGGGCGACGGTGATGTCGACGCCCTGATCGAGGAACAGGCCTCGCTCTTCGAGGAGTTCGACCGCCTCGATGGCTATCGCATCGAGTCCCGCATCGCGCGCGTGCTGGACGGGCTGGGTTTCTCGGTGCCGGACCGTAAGAAGCACTGCGGCGCGTTCAGCGGCGGCTGGCAGATGCGCATCGCGCTGGCCAAGGTTCTCGTGCGGCGCCCCGCCAACATTCTCCTCGACGAGCCGACCAACCACCTCGACAAAGCTGCGCGCGACTGGCTGGCGGAGGATCTCTCCGACTACAACGGAGCGCTGCTCATCGTCACCCACGACGGCGAGTTCCTCGACAGCGTCGCCAATCGCATCCTGGAGCTGCGCGAGGGCACGGTCGAGCTTTATCACGGCAACTACAGCGAGTACCAGCGCGTGAAGGCGATCAAGCTTCAGCAGCTGGACAAAGCCGCCGGGCGCCAGGAAAGCCAGCTGAAGAAGCAGGAGCGCTTCATCGAGCGCTTTCGCTACAAGAGTTCGAAGGCCACCTCCGTCCAGAGCCGGATCAAAGCAGTCGAGAAGATCGAGCGCATCAAACGGCCGAGCAAGGAGTCAGAGGTGCACATCGGGCTCCAGGCGCAGGGCCGCACGGAGAACGACGTACTCGTCCTGGAGGGCATCGGCCACGCGTATCCCGTACGAGACGGCGACCAGGGTGGCGACCGTGACCACGTCGTCCTCGTGGACGTGAACCTGCACGTGGAGCGCGGGCAGAAGGTCGTGCTCGTGGGTCCCAACGGCAGCGGCAAGAGTACGCTCCTCAAGATCGCCTCCGGCCACATCCAGCCGACGGAGGGCCGCGTGCGCTGGGCTGAGCTCGCCCAATGCGGCTACTACGACCAGCACCAGGACGAAGCTCTAGACCCGGACAAGACGCCCCTGGAGGAGTTGCGGGCTGCCGCGCCAACCGCGCGCGACGAGCGTCTGCGGACTGTGCTGGGCCAGTTCCTCTTCCGCGGGGACGACGTATATCAGCGCATCCGCTCGCTTTCCGGCGGCGAGCGCAGCCGCGTCGCGCTGGCCCGGCTGACCGTGCAGCCGACCAACGTCCTCGTCCTCGACGAGCCGACGAACCACCTTGACCTCACAACGCGCCGCAAGCTGATCGAGGTGCTGGCGAAGTACGACGGCACGATCATCTGCGCCGCCCACGATCCCGGCATCCTGGAGCAGGTCTCCACGCACGTCTACGAGGTCAGCGATGGCGACTGCCGCGAGCTGATCGATCAGAGGCAGGACCGGCCCAGCAGGCGGTCGCTCGGCCGCAAGTAGGGTGCCCCGGGCGCCGCGGCGCTAGTCGACGACGATGACGCCGCCCATAGTGCCGGGGTGTAGATCGCAGCGGAACGTAAACGTCCCCGCGGCTGCGCCATCGAACGTCAACTCTTCGACGGCGCCAGGGGCTATCTCCGGAATCAGGGCGTCGTCCTCGGTGTCGTAGCGGCCGTCGATGCCGGCGACGCGCATGGTGTGAGATGTCGGGTCGTCGTTCGTAAGCCTGAACGTTACCGACTGGCCGAGCGGGACGTGCAGGTTGTTCGGCGAAAACAGGACGTCAATCAGCGCCACTTCGATCACGCCGTCCACAGGCTCGGTTAGCGTCTCGTCCAGCTCCTGGGCTGGGTCCGGCTGCTCCTGCGGCACGGGCTGCGACGGGAAGAGGTTCGGCGTTTCGCTAGCGCCTGCGTCGCTGCCGGCATCGTCGTCACCGCAAGCGGCAACGAACAGCGCGGCGACCAGGACCAATAGCAGTGCGGGCGCGAGCCTCAATCAATAACCTCCGGGGTGCGTTCCTGGTTGAGGGTACAACCCGGAAGGAGAACAGGCTACTCGGTGACCGTGACTTCGCCCAACATCTCCGTCGGGTGGAAGTCGCAGCGGTAGGGGAACGTCGCCGCTTCGCCGAACGTGAACTCCAGCGTGCCGTCCTCGTTTCCGGAGATCGCCTCCGGGTCGGAGACGAAGTCGTCATCCGTCTGGTACTCGCCGTCCGCGCCCGCGATGCGCAGGTTGTGGATGGCTGTCCCGAGGTTGGGGACCGTGAAGTTCACCGCATCTCCGGCGGCGACCTCCAGCGTCGGGTTGATCTGCTCGTCCAGGCCGAAGAAGTTGTCGCTCATCAGGAACTCGACGTCGCCTGAGACGCTAATGACGGCGGCCGGCCCTGTTGCTGCTTCCGGTTCGGCGTTCTTCTGGCCGCACGGCGGCACCGTACCGGGCAGGCCGATGATCGGGCCGTCAGGCGGGGCCAACGGACCGTTGTAAGCCTCTGCCTCGGCCTCATGCGACAGCGCCTTGGAGCCCAGCGCGGCGCGCTCAACCTCAACGCTGCCGGTATCC
>CBDTZZ010000205.1:0-2507 GCA_965365035.1 uncultured bacterium
GTTTCGACGATGAGGTTTATGCAGCGATTAAGGCTGAAGAGCAGCGTCAAGAAGCAACTGGCGGGTCTGTTTACGGCTGCGGCGGCGCTTGGCGGGTGTATGGGCGGTAGTCATGAATCGTGCCGGATTATACACGCCGCAGTAGGGTATTGCGAGAGAAAGAGACTGACTGGTCGGTCTGCCAGTTGCGCGGAGCGAAAGCCCGCTGCTAGGCGTCTTGCTGTTTCGGCGCGCCCATGCGCATCCACATCTTCAGCGCTTGCTGCATATTGCGGACCGCCTGCTCGGGCGTCTCATCGCTGCAGAGGCAACGCTCCACGTGGTGATCCAGCAGGCGGACGCCAACCTGGTCCAGGCTGCTGCGCGCGGCCATCAGTTGTGTCACTATGTCCTCGCACACGCGGTCCTCTTCCAGCATGCGCTGGATGCCGCGGATCTGGCCCTCGATGCGGCGCAGACGAGCGAGCAGGCTCTGCACTTCCTGCTCCAGATCAACGTCGGTTTGTTGCTTCGTATCGGTGTCCATTGACATACCCCTCGGGGGTATGCTAGCATAAGCTCACCAAACGAGTCAACCGCAACGAAAAACCGCAGGAGGAACCAAATGGCCAAGCCCCAGGACGTATCGGACAACGAGTGGGATGCAGAAGTACTGTCCAACGATACGCCAGTGCTAGTAGACTTCTGGGCGCCCTGGTGTGGCCCCTGCAAGATGGTGGCTCCAGTCGTCGATGAGCTGGCCGAGGAATACGACGGCAAAGTGAAGTTCGTCAAACTCAACACAGACGACAACATCGAAACGGCGTCCAAGTACGGCATTCGCAGCATCCCCACGCTCATGGTGTTCAAGGGCGGCGAGGCCGTCGAACAGGTCGTCGGCTTCCGGCCCAAGAGCGAACTCAAGAAGTCGTTGGACAAGGCTCTCGCCTAAGTGGCTGACGACCTACACTACGACGTCGTAATTATCGGCGGCGGTCCGGCAGGACTCGCCGCCGGTGTTTATGCGGCGCGCGGCCGTCGCAAAGCCGTCCTTCTGGAGAAGGGCGTAATCGGCGGCCAGATCGCCCTCACCGAGCTCGTCGAGAACTACCCCGGGATCAAGAGCATCAACGGCTTCGACCTGGCGCAGGAGATGCTGCAACAGGCCGAGAGCTACGGCATGGAGACGGCCTACGTAGAGGTCAGCGGCATCGAACAGTCCGGCGACCTCTGGACCGTGCGTACGAGCGACGGCGATTACACAGCGAAGGCGATCATCATGACCGCCGGCGCAGACTACGACAAGCTTGGCATCCCCGGCGAAGAGGAGCTGACCGGCAAGGGCGTCTCCTACTGCGCCACCTGCGACGCAGCGTTCTTCAAGGACATGGATGCGATCGTCGTCGGCGGCGGCGACGCCGCGCTGGAGGAAGCGATCTTCACGACTCGCTACGTCACGAAGGTCACAGTCGTGCACCGCCGCGACGAGCTGCGCGGAAGCGCGATCCTGCAGGAACGCGCCTTCGCCAACGACAAGATCGATTTCCAGTGGAACACTGTCGTCACGGAGATCCTCGGCGACGACCAAGTGACGGGCGTAAAGCTGAAGGACGTCAAGACCGGCGAGGAGAGCGAGAGGCCGATCGCCGCTGTCTTCATCTTCATCGGCCAGCACCCGAACTCAGACTTCGTCGGCGACCTCGTCCCGATGGACAAGGGAGGCCACGTCATCGTCGACGAATGGATGCGCACGCCGCAGCCCGGCCTCTTCGTGGCCGGCGACGTGCGCCAGAACAGCGCCCGCCAGGTGGCCTCCAGCGTCGGCGACGGCGTCACCGCAGCCATCGGCGCAGAGCACTACATCGCGGACAAGTTCCCGGACTCGGAGCTACACTCCGCCGAACCGGCCGAGGCCACCGCCTCCGCCTAACCAAATCTGCGAAACCTGCGTCGCCGTCCTTCGGGGCGGCGTTTTCACGTGCGCTTGTGTGTGCTCCGTTCGTCCCCTCGATCCCTCAGGGCGAACGGGAAGGGCGTGCTCGCCGGGTCGTGGTTTGAGAGCCTCGCCATGAGTGGCGGCCCCTGACCGCCGACTCGGTCCTGTCGCGACCTGCGAATTCGTCCCGTTCCGCTCATCCTGAGGCTCTCGAAGGAGGAGTGGAGTAACCACGTCAGCGAACGCCACGATACACTGGATAACGATGCTTTTCGCTGAATCCGTAGCGCGATCGTTCGGCGGCCTGGATGTGCTCCAGGGCGTCTCCTTCACCGTGGGCAAGGGCGAGCGCGTCGGTCTGGTGGGGCCGAACGGCGCCGGCAAGACGACGCTCCTGCGCATCATCGCCGGCGAGGACGAGGCCGACGAGGGCCGGGCGGGCCACTCCGGTAAGTCCATAGAAGGCCGCGCGGGCGAACTCGGATACCTGAAGCAGGAGGCCGGCGTCCAGAGCGACAACACCCTCTTCGCCGAGATGTGGACGGCCTTCCCGGAGGCCCGCCGCATCGAGCTGCGCCTGGCAGAGGTCGCC
>CBDTZZ010000206.1:0-2501 GCA_965365035.1 uncultured bacterium
GTAGTCGGTGGCGCCGGCTACATCGGCTCTGTCACCGTCGACCAGCTGATCGCCGCCGGGCATGCCGTGACGGTCGTCGACAGCCTCGTTGGCGGCCATACCTCGGCGCTGAACCCCGAGTGCGAAATCACGCAAGCCGACGTCCGGGACGAGGACGCCCTGGGCCGTCTCTTCGCCGCGCATACGTTTGACGCGGTGATCAACTATGGCGGCTACATTCAGGCTGGCGAGTCAGTCCAGCAGCCGGGGCGCTACTTCGCGAACAACGTTTCCGGTGCCATCGATCTCCTGAACGCGATGGTCACTTACGATGTCAAACGCTTCGTCTTCAGCTCCAGCGCCGCGGTCTACGGTGAACCGGACTCCGTGCCGATTTCTGAGGACGCGCCCCTACGCCCGGTCAACCCGTACGGGGAGTCGAAGTTGATGGTCGAACGGATGCTGCCGTGGTACGAGTCGCGCTTTGGCGTCCGCTCCGTGTCGCTTCGCTATTTCAACGCCGCCGGTGCGACCGAAGATCGCGGCGAAGACCACCGTCCGGAGACGCACCTGATCCCCAACGTACTGCGCGTGCCTCTAGGTAGTAGCGAATCGCTCGCTCTCTACGGCACCGACTACCCGACCCGTGACGGCACGTGCGTCCGTGACTACATCCACGTGTCGGACCTGGCCGCTGCGCACCTGCTGGCCCTCGACTACTCTGAGAAGAGTAGCGGCGCGTTCAACCTGGCCAACGGTGTTGGCTTCACGAACCGCGAGGTGATCGAGTCGGCCCGGCGCGTGACCGACCATCCGATCCCCGTCAGCGAGGGGCCGCGGCGCCCGGGCGATCCCGCGGAGTTGGTCGCCTCTAACGAGCGGGCACGCGCTGAGCTTGGCTGGTCGATCGAGTTCGACGAGCTGGACGCGATCGTCGGTTCCGCCTGGCGCTGGCACCAGTCTCACCCCGACGGGTACAAAGACTAGCCTCGGCGGCGCTCCCAGACCTGTAACCTGAATCGTCGTACCTGCTATCCTCACGCCATGAAGGCCGAACTGATCTCTGTGGGCACGGAGCTCCTCCTGGGCGAGATCGTCGACACGAACGCCTCGTGGATCGCCGCTCGCCTGCCACGCATCGGCCTCGACATCTACCACAAGTCCGTCGTCGGCGATAACCTTGAGCGCGTCGTCGACACGATCGAGCGGGCGCTCTCACGATCCGACGTCGTGATCATGACCGGCGGCCTCGGTCCGACGGAGGACGACTTGACGCGAGAGGCGATCGCCGACGCTCTCGGCGAGGAGATGTTCGTCGATCCGGATATGGAACGCGCACTGCGGGCCTTCTTCGCCGCGCGCGGAGTCGACTTCGCGGAGTCCAACGTCAAGCAGGCCAAGCTGATACCGTCGGCCAGCGCCATCGCCAACCCGCGTGGCACCGCGCCCGGCTGGTTCGTCGAGAAGAACCGCGCCGAGGGCGAGCGCTACATCATCGCCATGCCGGGCGTGCCGGCGGAGATGTACCGCATGTGGGACAACGAGGTGGCGCCGCGCCTGCGCGAGATGACGGGCGAGGTGCTGATCACACGCATCCTGAAGACAGCCGCCGTCTCCGAAGCGAAGATCGACGAGATGCTCTCGCCGCTACTCAAGTCGACGAACCCCAGCATCGGCATCTACGCCAAGATTGACGGCGTCCACGCCCGCATCGGAGCCAAGGCGGCGACCGAGGAAGAGGCCCGCGCGCTGATTGAGCCGCTGGAGGAGGAGGCGCGTCGCATCCTCGGGCCGGCGGTCTGGGGCGTTGACGACGAGACGCTGGAGGCGGCGGTCGGCCAGATGCTGCGGGAGCGCGGCCAGACGGTGGCGACGATGGAGTCGTGCACGGGCGGCCTGCTCGCGTCGGGGATCACCGACGTTGACGGCTCTTCGGATTACTTCAAGGGTGGATACGTCGCCTACACGGCGGAGCTGAAGGTCGCGCTCGGCGTCGACCAGGCGATCATTGACGAGCACGGCCTGATCAGCAGCGAGACCGCCGGTGATATGGCCCGCGCCGCGCGTGAGGGGCTCGGTGCCGACTACGGCGTCGGCGTTACGGGCATCGCCGGACCTGACGCGGTCGAAGGCAAGCCGCCGGGTACGATCCACGTTGCCATCCACGACGGTACGCGCGCGGAGGCGATCACGTACACGTACAACCAGGGCCGCGTGGTGAACAAGCGCCGAGCGGTCAACACGTCGCTCTTCCTGCTGCGGCGCACGCTCCTCGCCGCCGGCGCCTGAGCTACGCCGTCAACTGGCGGTACAGCGTCGTGATGCGGGAGGGGAGCGATTCGATGTCGGGGACGACTTCGTAGCCGATGTCCTCGCACATCTGCTTGAGGTAGTCGTGGCCGTAGCGGTCGACGGTGAGGCAGAAGGGCACCATCCCCTTGCGCTTGGCCTCCATCAGCGCCATGTGCGTGTCGTGGATGGCGTACTCTTTCTCGGTGCGGTCGCGGCCGTAGCCGTGGTCC
>CBDTZZ010000207.1:0-2461 GCA_965365035.1 uncultured bacterium
GGCGCCCTCCCTCAGGATCGTCGACCCACCCTCTCGTGTTATGTCGATTACCGTACTCTCCACTCCCCTCGCGCCGCCGCCATCCACCGCCAGCGCCACCATGTCGCCGAACTGAAACGCCGCTTCCGCCGCCGACACCGCCGCGCGCCCCGCGCTCCGGTTCGCGCTCGTGCCCACGACGGGCTCTCCCAGGGCCGCGATCATCTCCCACGCGAAATCATGATCGGGCTCTCGCAGCGCCACGGTCTCGCCTCCCGCCAGCGCCACACTGTGGTACGAATCAAGTCGCCGCATGACGATCGTCAGCGCGCCCGGCCAGAAAGCCGACATCAGCTTGTCCGCCACAGGCGTGACGTCCGCCACTCGCCTCGCCATCATCGCGTCGGCCACCAGCAGCGGCACCGCCTTCGAGGGCGAGCGCCCTTTCGCCGCGAACAGCCGCCGCACCGCATCCTCGTTCCCGGCCGACGCGCCCAGGCCGTAGACCGTATCCGTCGGATAGACGACAAGCTCGCCCGATTTGAGCGCGCTCACAGCCAAATCCAGCGCGCGCCCGTCCGACTGCGAGATGATCTCAGCCACGCCTTCGAGGTTACCCGAAACCGCCCGTAGGAGCACGACATCCGGCGCCAATCGCTCACCTGAGTCAACCGATTATTGCCCGTGCCCGGAGCCCCTGATATCATCCCTCTATGGAGCCACCTACGCACCCCGACACCCCCGACACAAGCCCCCCAAACGGCGCCCCTGACGCGCCCGAAAGCGCCCGCAAACACCCCACTTCCGAAGACCTCGAAGTCTCCTCATACCTTGAAGCGACGCTCGAAGGCGAGCCGCGGCCCGAGACGCCGCCCGTGCACCCCCAGACCGTCATCGTCCTGGACTTCGGGTCTCAGTTCTCGATGCTCATCGCCCGCCGCATCCGCGAGGCCGGCGTGTACTCGGAGCTAGTCCCCTACGACGCCAGCTGGGACGACGTCAGCAAGCTCAATCCCGCCGGCTTCATCCTCTCCGGCGGCCCCGCCTCCGTCTACGACGAAGGCGCCCCACAGATCCCCGCCTACGTCTTCGACTCCGGTCTTCCCATCCTCGGCATCTGCTACGGCATGCAGCTCCTCGCCTACCAGCTCGGCGGCAAAGTCGAGCCCTCAGCCGAGCGTGAGTACGGCCACGCCGTCATCCACCACTCCTCCGACTCTCCGCTCTTCCAGGGCTTGCCGGCCTCGCTCCCGGTCTGGATGTCCCACGGCGACCGCATCACCGACGTCCCGCCGGGCTTCCAGCCGTTCGCCCACTCGGACTCCTCGCCGATCGCCGCCATGGCCAACGGCTCCGGCTACATCGGCATCCAGTTCCACCCCGAAGTCATCCACACCCGCGACGGCGCAGCCATCCTTGAGAACTTCCTCCTCAACGTCTGCGGCTGCACCGGCGACTGGTCCGCCGGCAACTTCATCGTCGACTCCATCAACCGCATCCGCACCCAGGTCGGAGACGGCAAGGTTATCTGCGCACTCTCCGGCGGCGTCGATTCCGCTGTCACCGCCGCCCTCGTCCACCGCGCCATCGGCGACCAGCTCACCTGCGTCTTCGTCAACAACGGCCTCCTCCGCAAAGACGAGCCGGAGCGCGTCGTCGACACCTTCAACCGCCACCTCGAGATGAACCTCGTCCACACCGACTCCGAGGACGCCTTCCTCGACGCCCTCACCGGCGTCACCGACCCCGAGCAGAAGCGCAAGATCATCGGCGCGACGTTCATCCACATCTTCGAGCAGGAGGCCGACCGCCTCTTCCCCCAGGCCACCGAACTCGCGGCCGGTGCCTCGCCAGACTTCATCGCCCAGGGCACAACCTACCCCGACGTCATCGAGTCCGGCGCCCACGCCGCCAAGTCCAAGGTCGCCGCCACGATCAAGACCCATCACAACGTCGGCGGCCTGCCCAGCGAGATGACCTTCCAGCTCGTCGAGCCGCTGCGCTACCTCTTCAAGGACGAGGTGCGCAAAGTTGGGCTCGAACTCGGTCTGCCCGAAGAGATCGTCATGCGCCAGCCCTTCCCCGGCCCGGGGCTGGCCATCCGCATCATCGGCGACGTCACCCGCGAGAAGCTCAGCACCCTGCGCGGGTGCGACTGGATCGTCATGAACGAGATCAAGAAGGCCGGCCTCTACCGCGAGCTTTGGCAGTCCTTCGCCATCCTCACCGACACCCGCAGCGTCGGCGTCATGGGCGACTTCCGCACCTACGGCCACGTCGTCGCCATCCGCGCCGTCACCGCCGAAGACGCCATGACCGCCGACTGGGCCCGCCTCCCCTACGACCTCCTCGCCCGCATCTCCAACCGCATCGTCAACGAAGTCCCGTCCGTCAACCGCGTCGTCTACGACATCACCAGCAAGCCACCGGGCACGATCGAGTGGGAGTGACGACGGGGAGAATCGCAGATGAGTCAGAAAGT
>CBDTZZ010000208.1:0-2442 GCA_965365035.1 uncultured bacterium
TCGCCGCCGGCCCGGAGTTCGGGAACATCTCGCTCGGCGCCGGCACAAAGGTACAGGTCGAGTTCGTCTCCGCCAATCCTGTCGGGCCGATCCACGTCGGCAACGGCCGCGGGCTTGCCCTCGGCGACACGCTCGCCCGTGCGCTTGCGGCGGCCGGCTTCGAGGTGGAGCGCGAGTATCTCGTAAACGACGCCGGCACACAGACGGACCTCTTCGCTGAGACTCTCTACGTTCGCTATCAGACTCTCTTCGGCCGCGACGTGGAGTTGCCAGAGGGCGGCTACCCCGGCGAGTACATGATCGACCTGGCGAACGCGCTCAAGGAGGAGTTCGGCGATTCGCTCCTGCGGCCGGAAGGCGAGCCCAAACCTCCCGAAGTGCACGATCGCGGCGTCGCTCTGATGCTGGAGAGCATACGCCAGGACCTGGACGCAATCGGCGTGAGCTACGACAACTGGTTCTCCGAGCGCTCGGTCTACGACGGCGGTACGTACGAAAAAGCCATGGCCCTGCTGCGTGAACGCGGCTTCGTCTCCGAGCGGGAGGGCGCGGTCTGGTTCGTTTCGTCGGCGCTCGGTGAGGAGAAGGACAACGTCCTGGTGCGCTCCTCCGGCGCGCCGACGTACTTCGCCTCCGACATCGCTTACCACTACGACAAGTTCGTGACGCGTGGCTTTGACCGCGTGATCAACATCTGGGGCGCCGACCACCAGGGCCACGTCCCGCGCATGAAGGCCGCGGTCTCTGCGCTCGACATCGATCCCGATCGGCTGGAGATCATCATCTACCAGCTCGTCACAGTGAAGCGCGGCGACGAGGTGATCCGCCTCTCGAAGCGCGCCGGCGACATCATCACGCTGCGCTCAGTCGTCGAAGAAGTTGGCGCCGACGCCGCGCGCTACAACTTCGTGACGCGCGCGGCCGACTCACACATGGAGTTCGACATCGAGCTGGCGAAGCGGCAGAGCGCCGAAAACCCTGTGTACTACGTCCAGTACGCCCACGCCCGCATCGCTGGCATCCTCACCCAGGCCGCCGAACGCGGGATCGACTTCAAGGACGGCGACGTCGCTCTGCTCAAGGAGGACGCCGAGCTGGACCTCGTGCGCAAGATGCTGCGCCTGCCCGAGCTGATCGAGCAGATCGCCATTACCAACGAACCGCACCAGCTTCCGTACTACGCGACGGAGATGGCGACGACGTTCCACGACTTCTACGAGAAGTGCCGCGTCCTTAGCGACGACGAAGCGCTCACGAAGGCCCGCCTGAAGCTCGTCTCCGCCGCCAAGGCCGTCCTCGCGCGTAGCCTCGACCTCATGGGCATGAGCGCGCCAGAGCGCATGTAGCGTGGCCGATCTGCCTGCTGCGCGTTCGGGAGCCTCGGCGCTGGACGTCGCCCGGCAGGCGGCTCGTGCGGCGGCCGACATCATGCTCCCTGCCTACAAGCTCCCGGTCGAGAAGACCGTCAAGAGCCGCGGCAACTTCCTCACCAAGACCGATCTAGAGTGCGAGAAGGCCGCGCTGGCGATCCTGGGCGAGGAGTATCCCGGCGTGCCGGTCCTGGCCGAAGAGACGTCGGCGGCGGTGAGCGACTGGCAAACCGGCCTCCTCTGGGTTGTCGACCCGATCGACGGTACGGCCAACTTTGCGCGTGGCATCCCCACCTTCGCCTTCAACATCGCCCTCTGTAGCGATGGCGAGCCGCTGCTCGGCCTCACCCTGCAACCGGTGACCGGCGATGAGTTCGTCGGCATCGTCGGCCAGGGCCTGACCGTCAACGGCGCGCCGGCGCAGGTCTCGCAGGCCAGGACGATGAGCGAGTGCCTTACGGGATTCGGCCTCGGCTACCAGTACGACCGCTCGAAGCTGATCCTCGGCCTCCTCGAAGACATTTGGCCGGGCCTGCAGATGCTGCAGAACGTCGGCAGCGCGGCGATCGCGCTGGCCTATGCCGCTAGCGGCCGCTTCGACCTGTTCATACACAGCTTTCTCGGGCCGTGGGACGTAGCGGCCGGCCTTGCTCAGGTGCGCGCCGCCGGCGGTCTGGCCCTCGACCGCACAGGCGAGCAGGCGACGATCTTCAGCGAGGGCTTCGTGGCGGGCGCGTCCGGCCCAGTACGCGAGTTCGTCGCCGCGACGAAAGACCGTCCCTGGCGCTGACTGTCTCGGCTAGGCGTCCCAGCTGCGCGTCACGCGGTAGAGCGGCACCGGTTCCGGGATGCCCTTCATGATCGTCGGGCCGATCTCCTCGAACAGAACGCCGTCCAGCGGGGCCTCGATCTTGTCGGTGCACGCCTCAGAGACGAGCACTTCGCCCGGCGCGGCGAGATCGACGATGCGCGCCGCCACGTTGACGTCGTGACCGATGAAGTCGTCTCCCCGCGGGATCGGACTGCCGAAATGAATGCCGATCCGCACCCAGAGCGGTTCATCGTCCTCGCC
>CBDTZZ010000209.1:0-2437 GCA_965365035.1 uncultured bacterium
GGTCAGCGATTGCCGGCCGCCGCCGCGAATACGGGCCGGCGCGGCGGTAGCAGGTAGAGAAGCGTCAAGCCAACGCAGACCGCCAGGGCGGCCCAGGGCTCGACGAATGAGACAGCGACAGCCGCCGTGTAGAGGGCAACCGATATCAGAAACTGGAATGTTGCCAAGCGCACGTAGGCCGGGTCCAACCCCTCGACCAAAAGCCCCCGCCATCGGGCGTATAGCCACACCAGGAACCAGGCGATGGCTGGCAGCAGCAGTCCAATCGAGTAGAAGGTCACGGCGTCAGCGCGCTGCGCTTCTTCTGTCAGGTACTCACCAAGCACGGCCGTTGGGAACGGCAAGAAGGCGATCGTCATCAGGAATATGACGTTGAGCATCAGGAACGTGTGGTCTGTCCGCCTGAAAAGCTCGAGGAACGAGTGGTGGTTCGCCCAGTAGATACCAATTATGACGAAACTCAGAATGTACGCGCCGTACGAGGGCCAGAGATCGGCGATCTCTGCGCTAAGCGATTCGTCGCCCGTGACGTGAGGGACGCCGATCTCGATGATCAGCAGCGTGATCGCGATGGCCATCACGCCATCACTGAACGCCTCTAGTCGGTGCGTACTGGAATGATCGTCGATGTCCATTGGAGCTCGCTAACCCGCGGCGCCTGACTCGCGCAGCGAGCTGATCTCGTCGGCACCGAGACCGGCCTCAGCCAGCACTTCGTCGGTGTGCTCGCCGCGGGCGGGGCCCGTCGTGCGGACGGAGCCGGGCGTATCAGAGAACTTGGGGCCGATGCCGACCTGCTTCACCGGGCCGAACTCCGGGTGCTCGACTTCGATGACCATGTCGCGGGCGATGACGTGCGGGTCCTCGAACACCTCGTCCATCGCCAGAACGGGCCCGACGCAGATGTCGCGCTGGCGAAGCTCCTCGAACCACTCGTCGCGAGTCTTCTCCTTGAACTTCGCGCGGAACGACTCGAAGATTTCTGGGAACTTCTCGCGGTTGTTCTGGTGCGGGATGAACTCGTCGCGGCCCAGCGCCTGACAGGTTTCCGACCAAAACCAGGGCTCCAGACTGCCGATGCTGAGCCATTTGCCGTCTGAGCATTCGTAGACGTGGTAGGCGGGGATCGCGCCGTTGAGGAAGTCTGCGCCGCGCTGGGGGACGTGCCCGGCGCTGAAGAACTGGCCGGTCGCCATCGCCAGCAGTGAAGTGACGCCGTCGCTCATCGCCATGTCGACGTACTGACCGCGGCCCGTCTTCTCCCGGGCGACGATGGCGGTGACGATCGCGAACGCTGCGTAGAGGCCGCCGCCGGCGAAATCGGCGATCAGGTTTAGCGGGATCGCCGGCGGCTGTTCCGGCCAGCCGATCGCCCCGAGCGCGCCGCCGAGCGAGATGTAGTTGATGTCATGGCCCACGAGGTTCGAGTACGGACCGGTCTGGCCGTAGCCGCTGAGCGAGCAATAGACGACGCGCGGGTTGCGCTTCGAGACCGCCTCGTAGTCGACGCCGAGCCGCTTAACGACGCCGGGCCGGTAGCCTTCGATGACGACGTCTGCGCCCTCGGCGAGCTTGAGGAACGCCTCCTGTGCGGTCGCCTCCTTGAGGTTGAGGCCGATCGAGCGCTTGTTGCGTCGCAGTGGGTCGTAAGCCCGCGTGCGCGCGCTGGCGCCCATGTCCATGCGGCGGCCAGCGCCAGGCGTCGCCTCGACGACGATCACGTCTGCTCCGAGATCGCCGAGGAGCATAGTGCAGTACGGTCCCGGCGCGAGACCGGACATATCGAGGACGCGGATTCCCTCAAGCGGCATCATGGGCGTGCTCCTTCATATCACTGTTTCGGAAGGCATCATGCTAAGCGCGCGGGACCGCTGTCAACGCCGGAAATTCTGATTGCCGCCGCACGGGCGTTCTGATACGATGTCCGAACGGTTGGGGCTGTAGCTCAGCTGGGAGAGCGCCTCAATGGCATTGAGGAGGTCAGGGGTTCGAGCCCCCTCAGCTCCACCATTCCGAATCCTGGCAAAGGCTGCGACGAAGACTAGTACGGCCTGAACACAGAGAGCCGGCGGTTCCGCAAGGCGCGGACGAACGCTGCGAGCCGGCAAACAGGGCCCGAACTCGCTTCTGAGCTCTGCCCGCGGAAGCGGGCGGCGGCACCGGCGCCCGTTATCGCGCCCCCGAGTGCTCTTCGCCCGAGGCGGAGGGAACCAGGGTGGTACCGCGGAGATTGGCTCTCCGTCCCTGTGGACGGAGGGCCATTTTGATTAGGGAGTGAAATTTAGTGAGCGAAATGGACATATCGACGGGCGACGAACTGGAGATAGTGGCCCGCCTGGTGCTGGCCGCTCTCGTCGGTGGCTTCGTCGGCCTGGAGCGTGAGCTTCGGGGCTACCCGGCCGGCATCCGCACCCTGGCCCTCGTGGCGATCGGCGCG
>CBDTZZ010000210.1:0-2423 GCA_965365035.1 uncultured bacterium
CTGTCGGAGCGTGACATCGACGACTTTGCGCTGGAGACGCGGCTTCTGGACATCGAAGCAGTCCTCGACAAGCTGGGTACCGGTCCGGTGGCACTACACGGGATCGGTTGGAGCGGGCCGCTGGTGGTGACGTACGCGGTGCAGCACCCGGAGCGTGTATCGCTCCTGATCCTGGACGATTCGATGGCGCGGACCGAGGACTTCATGAACATGCCGCAGATTCGCGCGCTGGACCAGCTGACGGGCCAGTGGGACACGTTTCTGGAGTACCTGGTGTACATGATCTACGGCTACGGCCGGGAACAGGCGGCGCCGATCGTGGAACACATGCGGGGCTGCGTGTCACCCGAAGTCGCCCAGCTCATCTTCAACCAGGCCAGAGGCGACGACGTATCGGAGCTGCTGCCGATGGTGACGCATCCAACGCTCGTAGTGCAGCACAAAGAGACGACTCCACAAGCTGAGGAGGCCGCGCGGGAGCTGGCCGCGCTGGTACCAAACGCCAGACTCGTGATGATCGCCGGCCAGGCGGCGGACGACACCGACCGGATCATCCACGCGATCGCCGATCTCCTGGGCACAGATCACGCAGAGCACCATGCCGCGCCACCATCATCGCCAGCGCCAGTCACAGCCTCCGGAGTGCGGACGATTCTCTTCACGGACCTGGTCAGCCACACGGAGATGATGTCCCGGCTGGGCGACGAGAAGGGGCGAGCCGTGCTGCGTGAACACGAGGATCTGACGCGCCGCCAGTTGGTGGAGTTCGGCGGCGATGAAGTGAAGTCGATGGGCGACGGATTCATGGCCTCGTTCGGCTCGGTGGCGAAGGCCGTCGAGTGCGCGATTGCAGTGCAGAGAGCGTTCAACGAGCACAATGAGACAGGCGAGGAGCCGCTGAACGTTCGAGTCGGCCTGAACGTTGGAGAACCGATCGAAGACGGCGGCGACCTGTTCGGCGCGACCGTGATTATGGCGGCGCGCATCGCGGACAAGGCTGAGGGGGGCGAGATCCTGGTGGCGAACGCCGTGCGCGAGCTATCGGCGGGCAAGGGCTTCCTCTTCGCCGACCGCGGCGACTTCGTGGCGAAGGGCTTCGAGGAGCCCGTGCGCGTGTACGAAGTGCGCTGGCGCGACTAGCAGCGTCGTCAGGCGGCGGGGAAGCGCCAGCGGGTGGCAGTGGCCGCGAACTGCTCGGCGGACTCAATGAAGGCGAAGACGAGGCGCGGCGTAACGAAGAACATGCTCTCGCCTTTCAGGTCCCATTCGTACTTCGCCTTATACGCGGCCCAGACCGGCGCCAGGACTTCGTGGTCTTCCTCGACGATGGCCGTGCCCTCAAGGATCACAGCTTCGTCTGCGCTCTCGACGGCAACACTGATCAGCGGGTTGGCGAACAAGTTGCGTGCCTTGGTCGAGGTGCGCGCAGTGCTGAACCAGAGCAGCCCATCGAGCCAGATCGCCCAGACGGGCATGACATGAGGGCGACCGTCGGGCCGAGTGGAACTGACGAAGTAGTTTCGGGTGTTCTCAAGGCGTTCGCGGGCCCATTCCCACGGCAGAGTGCCTTCTTGGCCGGTCGCGATCCCATAACCCGGCATGTGCGGGCGGCTGGCCCGCGGCTCGCTCATGCGGACGGCGGGATCAGGGCGCGGACTTCGTCCGCCATGCGCTGCTTGGCCTCTGGGATAGTCGTGCCATCGGGGAAGGCGAAGGGCGCGCCGATGCTGACGTGAACAGCGGCCGGGCGCGAGTGCTGCTCGCCGGCCGGCAGGATATTGTTCGCGCCCCGGATGTGCATCGGCAGAATAGGCACGTGCTGACCGAGGGCGAGGATGGCGGGGCCGCCGCGAAACGGCAGCAGTTCGCCGGTGCGAGAGCGCTTGCCCTCCGGGAAGATGAGGAGCGACCAGCGGTTGTGCAGGAGCCACTGTGAGTAGGCGAGCGCTTCACGACCGCCGCCACGCTGGATCGGGAAGGCGTTATAGCGCAGCGAGTGGAGCATGCCCTTCACGCGCTCTCGGTACATACGATCGGCGGCGGCGACGATCGCGGTGCGTTCCCAGACCTTGCGCGGCAGAGCGTTGAGCACGATGACCGTGTCAAAGTGGCTGGTGTGGTTGGCGATGATGAGGAGCGGGCCTTCGACGCCCTCCAGGTTCTCCTGACCCTCGATTGTGAGCGGGCGGCAGAACGCCTTGATGTGCTTGTCGACGTCCCAGCGGCGGAGCGCGCGGCGGTAAAGACGTGCGGGCATACTTAGTGCCCAGCGATGCGGCTTCGCTTCGACGAGATCGGCCTGCGCACGCCGCTCAGCCGGGCTAACAGATGCTTCCTTCTGCATGGCAGCCCTCCCGTTGCCCGTACGATATTGAGTGCTCGGAGTATACAGGCTTGACTAGAAATAGCAAGGGACTAGCCGC
>CBDTZZ010000211.1:0-2422 GCA_965365035.1 uncultured bacterium
TCGCGGCCAGCCTCCACCTCGCGCCCTTTCGGCACCGCCCAGTGGAACAGCGCGTTGTAGCGAGTCACCCGCTCGCCCGTCGCTGTCTCCTTCACGTGCTCCAGGAACGTCGAGAAGCGGCCGACCAGCTGCTGGTCGTGCAGCGACTCCGCCACAGCATAAAACGTCTGCAGGTCAACGCCGGCCTCTGCGGCGCGGGCGCGCCACGGATCGCGGGCGATCTCCCCGACCGCGAACTCTCGCTTCAGCGCCGTCAGCACCCGCCACTCGCTATCCGTCAGCTCAACGACCTCCGGATACATCACCTCCGCCGGTTCCTCCAGCTTGGCGCCCGGCTCCATGCCGCGGCGCCGCGTGTGCCCGACGCCCAGCACGAATAGCGCCTTTGCCGGCATCAGCAGGTAACTTTCGGCGTCCGTTCGTGTGGCCAGGAGGTTGCAGTGCGCTCGCATATCGAACCCCTGCGGCACCTTTACTGTGGTCCAAAGCTTGTACTTCGAGCCCTCCGTTGCCGTCTCCGACGTGCGGATCACGACGTGGCCGCTGAACGGGTCGCGCTTGAACATGAAATCGAACGCTTGCTGCAGCCGCTCCTTCGGCACCTGCCAGGCGACGAGCGAGCCCTGCGCCAGGTTCGTCGAGAGCAGCGTCTGCCGCACCCGCCGGATCGTTCCCGCCTCCAGCAGAGCTCGGATGCGCTCGATCACGTCGTCCAGCGGCACGCCCGAGCGCTGCGCGATCTCGGCGAACGGGTCGCGCTGGAACCCCTCAAGCCTGTCTTCCGACACCTCGAGTATCGCCGTGTTGACGGGATCCGTCAGTTCGAGCGGGACGGGAACCGGAGCAGGAACGGCTTCCTGAGTCACGAGTAGCGCTCTTCCTTCCAGGGGTCGCCTCGCATGTGGTACCCGTAGCGCTCCCAGAAGCCGGGCTCGTCCTTGGCGATGAACTCCAGGCCGTTCACCCACTTCGCGCTCTTCCAGAAGTAGAGATGCGGTACGAACAGCCGGCACGGGCCGCCGTGATCCGCCGGCAGCGGATCGCCCTCGTAGACGTACGCCAGCAGGTTCTCGTCGCGGTCAAAGTCATCGAGCAGCAGATTCGCCGTGTAGCCGCCATAGCAGTGCGCCATCACGGCCTGCGCCTCGGGCTTCACCTGCACCTGCTTCAGCAGATCGGGAATAGAGACGCCCTCGAAGTTCGTGTCCATCTTGCTCCACGTCGTCACGCAGTGGATGTCTGTGTGCACCTTCGTCCGGGGCAGCGCCGTCAGCCCCTCCCAGTCCAGCTCCGTTTCCTTCTCGACGAGGCCGAAGATGCGCAGCCGCCAGTCGTTGGTGGAAGCGCGCGGCGTACCACCGTACGTCAGGACCGGCCAGTCCTCGACGACCTTCTGGCCGTCGGGAAGCCGCTCACCGTACTTTTCTCGATCCTTCTTGCGCCGGGACAGGATATCGAAGACCATCAAGCGTCCTTCTTCACTAGGGGGCGTCATATCTGAGCATAGCACGCGCTCAACTGCCTTCACAGGCAGCTTTGCCGATGTTCGCGCGTGAGCGGCACCCACCTTGTGCCGTATCATCGAAACGGATGGATACCCCCGACGCCGCGCCCGAAACGGGCGGCTCCACACCACAACGCACGGCATTCCACCGTTGGCTGTTCTGGGGCGCAGCCGTCGCCGTCGTCGTCGCCGATCAGGCCACTAAGACGATCATTCGCACGACCATGGACCGGGGCGACATCTGGCCGTCGAGCGACTGGCCGGTGCGCATCAAGTACGTCACCAACACCGGCGCCGCCTTCGGCATCCTCCAGGACCAGGCGGCGTTTCTTATCGTGATGGCATTCATCGGCCTCGCCGCCATCTACGTCTACTACCGCTATCCGCCGTTTGACCATTGGGTCGCCACCCTGGCCATCGGCTTGATGCTTGGTGGCGCTGTCGGCAACCTCCTGGACCGCGTCACCCAGGGCCGCGTCACCGACTTCATCGACTTCCCTCGTTTCCCCTCGTTCAACGTCGCCGATTCGGCGATCACGGTCGGCGTGGCGATCATCCTCGCCGGCTACTTCCTCCTGGAGGCGCGTAAGAAAGCGCCCGCGGCGGCCGATGCGGACAGTTGACCTCGTCTCCGACGCCGCCGGCGAGCGCATCGACACGCTCATCGCCAGGCTCCTGCCGGAGCTCTCACGCAGCCACGTCCGTAAGCTGATCGACGCCGGCCTCGTCACCATCGACGGCCGTGTCCCCAAGCCCTCTGAGAAGCCGCCCGCCGGCACTCAGCTGCGGGTCGAGATCCCACCGCCGGAGGAGATGACCCTCGAGCCCGAGGATATTCCCCTGACGATCATCTACCAGGACACCGACATCATCGTCGTCGACAAGCCGCCCGGCCTCACCGTGCACCCGGCGCCGGGC
>CBDTZZ010000212.1:0-2415 GCA_965365035.1 uncultured bacterium
CGCCGCACTTCCAGGAGGCACTCCTCTTCGCCTTCGTAGGTAAATTGGGCGACGCCGCTCTTTGTGGCGTGCACCCGAGCGCCGCCCAGCTCGTCGTGGGTGACGTCCTCATGGGTCACGGAACGGACGACGTCGGGGCCAGTGACGAACATGTAGCTCGTGCCCTCGGTCATGAATACGAAGTCGGTGATAGCGGGCGAGTAGACTGCGCCGCCAGCCGTGGGGCCCATGATCACCGAGATCTGAGGGATAACGCCTGACGAGAGCACGTTGCGGGTGAAGATCTCTCCGTAGCCCCGCAAGGAGACGACGCCCTCCTGGATTCGCGCGCCGCCGCCGTCGTTGATGCCGATGACCGGCGCGCCGTTGCGCATGGCGAGGTCCATGACTTTGCAGATCTTCTCGCCCGCAGCCTCAGAGAGCGAGCCACCGAAGACGGTGAAGTCCTGCGCGAAGACGTAGGCCGGACGGCCCTCGATCTTGCCGTAGCCGACGACAACTGAGTCGCCCGCGTACTTCTGTTTGCCGAGGCCGAACTCCTCCGAGCGGTGAGTGACGAGGGCATCGATCTCCTCGAACGATCCTTCGTCGAGGAGGATGGCGAGCCGCTCACGGGCCGTGAGCTTGCCGCGCTTGTGCTGGGCTTCGATGCGGTCTGCGCCACCACCTTGCGCGCCTTCCTGCTTCCGCTTTTGCAGGTCGGCAAGGCGTTCCTCTGCAGAGCCGCCTGGCTGTGAACGCTCTTGCTTGATCGCCATGCTGTTAGTTCCAGCTTTCACTAGTGGGGGTGTGCGCCGTGAATACTAGCACAGCGGGTAGTGCTCAGAAAGGGCCGGGCTACTCTGTCCCGCCGTCGTCTGGCGGGGGCATGATCAGCACCTGGCCGATGCTCAGGCTGGTCGATTCGACGTCCGGATTCGCCTCGGCGATCAGCTGCCACTCAACGCCGCACTTATCGCCGATGACCTGGAACGTGTCGCCGGCCTCAACTGTGTACGTGTCGCCGCAGTCGCCCGGCTCGGCACTGGTTGGCTCAGGCGTTGACGTCGGGTCGGCCGGGATCGGGTTGTCGGGCGAGAGAGGGTTAATGTTGTCGGGGTCGAGGATGACGACGTCGGGTATCTCTGTCCAGGGCGAGGCCGTTGGCACGCTGTCCGGGTCAGTGAGGTTGCCGGGCTCAAACGTGCCATCGTCGTCATCACCACCGCACGCCGCCAGGGCGAGCAGGGCCGGGACGAAGAGCAAGAGGGCGAGCGTGATCCAACGGGACGAAAGGGACGGCATCTTCACATCAGAGCGAATGGTAACGCGGGCCATGATAGTCGGGCAAGCGGCTCCTCAAGCCGCGAGCAGCGCCTCAAGCAGGCCGAGGCCCAGCGCTCCGGCTTCTTCGAAGCGTTGTCGCTCCAGGAAGTCGATACGGTCGTCGGCCGTGTGGTAGTTCGAGTCGCAGAAACAGTTGAGGAGCAGGGCCGGTACGCCGGCCTCGATGAACGGTGCGTGGTCGCTGCCGCCGGGTTCGGAAGTCGAAATATCGAACGGGATGCCCAGCCCCTCGGCCACCTCGCCGGCCAGGTTGACCAGTGAGGTCGAGCCGCTCATCGGCCAGCCAGAGCCAACAGCCAACATGTCGAAGTTCAGCATCGCCTCGATTCCACTGAGTTCGTCTGAAGACAAGGCCTCGACGAAGGCGATGCTTCCGATCAGGCCGATCTCCTCCGCACCGAAGAGCGCGAAGCAGACGTCGCCGTCCCCCTTGGCCGCCAGCGTCCTGGCCAGCTCGATGACGACAGCCGTGCCGGAGCCGTTGTCGTTGGCGCCCGGGCCGGCAGGCACTGAGTCATAGTGGCCACCGACGACGATCCGGCAGGTACCGTCAGATGGTCTCGCGACCACGTTTTGCGACTCGCCGTCAACGACATTGATCTCGACGTCGACGGTCGCCGTGAGCGTCTCGTTGGCCATCAGATCGAGGAGCGACTGACCATCCAATCCGCTGATGGAGAGGACCGGGATGCCGGGCGTCTCATGCAGCTGTCCCTCGAACGGACCCCGCTCGTTGTTGTAGATCACGGCGGCGACGGCGCCAGAAGCCTCCGCGTTCGCGACTTTCGACGAAAACTCGATCACGCCGCGTTCGATGAGGACGATGTTGCCGTTGGCCGCTGCCGGGAAGTCGCCCGGATAGCCCAGGCCGACCGAAACGAGCTGCGCGGTTGCCGTCCCGGATGAGCTGCCGGCGAGCGGCGCTGCGTCGATCTGTGAAGATCCGTCCGAGTGGGCGACTTCTAGATCAGCCCTAAACGTCTCGTAGGCCTGGATCGGAAAAGTCTGCAGTTCCGCATCGTAGCCGTAATCCGCTAGCTCCGCCCGGATGTAGTCGGCTGCCGCCAGCTCTTCGGCGCTGCCGCCCGG
>CBDTZZ010000213.1:0-2410 GCA_965365035.1 uncultured bacterium
GGTCCAGCTCTGGCGCGGGCGCGGCCGTTGCGGCCGGCCTCTGCTTCGCCGGAATGGGCACCGACACCGGTGGTAGCATCCGCATTCCGGCTGCCCTCTGCGGCCTGGCCGGCATCAAACCGACCTTCGGCCGCGTCAGCCGCCGCGGCCTGCTGCCGCTCAGTTGGTCGCTAGACCACGCTGGCCCTCTGACGCGCAGCGTCGAAGACTCTGCGATCGTCCTCGGGGCGCTCGCCGGCCACGACGCAGGCGATCCGGCCTCAAGCCGGTCCAGCGTTCCGGACTACGGCGCCTCGCTTGGTGACGGCGTGCGGGGCGTTCGCATCGGCGTCCCCGATCGCTACTTTGGTGACGGCGTCGACGCAGACGTCGAAGCGGCGTTCCGGGAGGCCGTGCGCCAGCTTCAGGGGCTCGGCGCAGAGCTGAGCGAGTTCTCGCCGCCCCACGTCGACGAGATGCCCGGCGCGATCGCGGCGATCATGCTGCCAGAGGCGTTCACGGTCCACCGAACGGCGATGCAGGAGCGTCCTGAGGAGATCGGCGAGGACGTGCGCTACCGGCTGGAGCTGGGCGCGGGCTACCCGGCGGCGGAGTACATTCAGGCGCTGCGCTATCGCGAGATGCTAGTCGAGGCGTGGAGAGAGGACGTGTTCGGCGAGATCGACCTCGTGGCGACTGCGACGACGATGGTCCCTGCACGGCTGATCGACAAAAGCGATCTCTCGACTACGTTTAGCCTGATCCGCAACACGAATCCGTTCAACCTGCTGGGTACGCCGGCGATATCGGTGCCGTGCGGCTTCACCGGCAACGGCCTGCCGATCGGTCTGCAACTGGCCGGCCGCTGGTTCGACGAGGCGACCGTCCTGCGCGCCGCGCAGGCGTACGAGAGCGCTACGGACTGGCAGAGCCGCCGACCGCCGCTCTGAGAGGCTAGGCCGGCAGCAGATCGGCGAAGACGAACCCCTCGCGCTCCACGACCTCGCCTCTCGTAAAGGCGATCGGCGACGCATAGTTTGGCGCGTCGTAGACGAACGTGTGGAACTCGCCCCTCTCCGCGCAGAGATCGGCCTCTGGTGGCATCTCGTCCAGCAGCGCCTCGTCGTACTCGCGCCCGGCGAACTCGGCCGGCACCGCGCGCGGGTCGACGCAGGCCAGGACCGCCCGGAAGCCGTCGGCGATGATGCGCCGGGCCAGCGCTGCCGTTGGTGCGCCCCATAGCGGGAACAAGGGCTCCAGGCCAGTCGGCGCCAGCATCTTCTCGCGATAGGCCCGGATGTCTTCCAGGAAGAGGTCGCCGAAGGCCACCGCTTTCACTCCGTCCGACACTATCTGCTCGACCATCGCACCCATGCGTTGCTCGTAGACCTCGTTGCTCGCGCCCTGCGGGATCCACACCTCGTAAACCGGCAGGTTGAGGGCCTGTGCCTGCGCCGCCAACAGCTCGCGCCGCACGCCGTGCATGCTGATGCGGTCGAAGCCCTCGGTCAGCGTCGTCAGCAGGCCCGTGATCTCGTACCGCTTGTCCTGCTGGAGTCGCCAGAGGGCGCAGGCGCTGTCCTTGCCGCCGCTCCAGGCCATCACAGTCCTCGTCGCCATTGGCCTACGTCGCGATCGGTGTGTCGTCGCGGTTGCCCCACTCCGACCACGAGGCGTCGTAGTTGAGCGCGCGCGGGTAATCCATCAGGCGCAGGACGAACGCCGCCTGTGCGGCGCGAATGCCTGCCTGGCAGTGCGTGATCACGCGCTTTTCCGGCACGATTCCGGCGGCGTCCAGCTTGCGCCTGATCTCGTCCGGCGGAAGCAGTAGTCCAGAGCGCACCGGCGGCGAGACGCTCATGTCGAGCCAATCGAGGTTCGTGGCGCCGGGTATGTGGCCGCCGTGCTTGTTCGCGCGCTTGTCCTCGCCCGTGTGTTCGCCCTTCGCCCGGACGTCCCAGATCACCGTGTCGTCGTCTTCGATTCCGGCTCGAACGTCGTCCAGGCGCGCGCAGGTGTCATCTCGCACGTCGCGGACGGTGAACTGTGCGCGCTCGACGTGTCGCATCTCCATCGAGATGGGACGGCCCTCTTCGTACCACTTGCGGAAGCCGCCGTTGAGCACGCGGCAGTTCGAGTGGCCGTGGTAGTCGAGCGCCCACCACAGGCGCGCCGCGTAGAGTCCGCCCATGTTGTCGTAGGCGACAACATGTGTATCGTCCCCGATGCCGTGCCGCGACATCGTGTCGGCGAAACTCTCCGGGTCCATGATGTGAGTACCGATGCCCGGCCCCGAGGCCGAATCGTCGGTCGTCTTGAAGTAGTGGTGGGTGCGCAGGCCGATGGCGCCATCGATGTGCAGGCGCATAAAGGCTGGGAACTCGTCGCAGTCAACGATCAGCAGGCCGGGGTCGCCGATGTGCTCGGCGAG
>CBDTZZ010000214.1:0-2404 GCA_965365035.1 uncultured bacterium
ATCGACACGCTCAACCTGCTCGACGTCAACGTCCTCATCGGCGTCCTCATCGGCGCGCTGATGCCGTTCATCTTCGGCGCCCAGACGATGCTCGCCGTGGGCCGCGCCGCCCGCGCGATGGTCAACGAGGTGCGCCGCCAGTTCAAGGAAGAGCCCGGCATCCTGAAGGGAACAGTGGAACCCGACTCCGCGCGCGCCGTGACGATCGCGACCGAGGGCGCCCTACGCGAGATGATAGCGCCCGGAACACTGGCGATCGTCGTACCGATCGCCGTTGGTGCGATCATCGGCGCAGAGGCGCTGGGCGGACTCCTGGTCGGCTCGATCGCGGCTGGCGCGTTGCTGGCGCTAATGATGGCGAACGCCGGCGGGGCCTGGGACAACGCCAAGAAGTACGTAGAGGCCGGTGCGCTTGGCGGCAAGGGCTCTGACGCGCACAAGGCGACCATCGTCGGTGACACGGTGGGCGACCCGTTCAAGGACACTTCGGGCCCCTCGATGAACATCCTGCTCAAGCTGATGGCGATCGTCGCCGTTGTCTTCGGTCCGCTGTTCTTGTAGCCGATCCCGAATCGAGAAACGAAATGAAGGCCAGGCTCACGCCTGGCCTTCGCCGTTACCGGGATCTGCGCTAGGTCTTCTCGAAGCGTTCGACGGTGAGCACGAATACGATCGCCCCGCCGACGCGCACTTTCACCGGCTCAGCGGGGATGATGCTGTCCGGGAACGGCAGGCCCTGTGCCGGCACGAAGTCCGTGCGGGCCTTGCACTCTTCGCGGATGATTCCCATCACCGCATCCACGTCATCGGCGTCGATGCCGGAAAGGATCGTCGCGCTGCCGCGGCGCAGGAAGCCGCCGGTGCTGCTCACTTTCGTGGCGGGATAGCCGCGTTCCACGAGCTTGTGGATCACGTTGTCGGCCTCGTCGTCGGCAGTGATGACGACGAGAAGCTTCGTCTCTGGGTCAGTCAACGAGCGCCTCGGCTACAGTCATCATTCGACGGTGACGCCTTCGTTCGCCTCTTCGGCGTCCGGATGCAAGCGCTGCCTGAGCGCCTCCCGGATCTCGTTCCCAGACTGGGGTGGCGCGAGCCTGCCAAGCGCAGCGCCTAACGCGACTCCGATGAGCAGGCCGAGGATGAATCGCATAGCTGACCTCCGAAATTCGCTACAATCGCTGATCTCGCGCCCGCGCCGGGGCCCAAACTCTAGGTCAACTCGATAGTAGCAACGAGCCCGAAAGGGTGTCAACGAGCGGGTGGCTCCTTTGACGCAATCGCAGCCGACTGCTAACGTTTCAGGTCGGCGGGGCGGCCTCCAGGGTCGCCTTCCTTGTTCTGCGGGCCCATAGGGCTGGATTGGGAAAACCCACACATGACCGACAAGCAATCTATGGATACGTTCGTGTCGCTTTGCAAGCGCCGCGGCTTCGTCTTTCCGAGCAGCGAAATCTACGGCGGCCTGGGCGGCTTCTGGGACTATGGCCCGCTCGGGGTGGAGCTGAAGAGCAACATCAAGCGCTCGTGGTGGCGCAACACCGTCCAGGAGCGCGCCGACGTCGTCGGCATCGAGACGTCGATCATCATGAACCCACGCGTCTGGGAGGCCAGCGGCCACGTCAAGACGTTCGCCGACCCGATGGTCGACTGCAAGGACTGTCAGCACCGCTTCCGGACAGACGACATCGAGCCCAACGACAAGGGCGAGCTACGCTGCCCGGACTGCGGTGGCCCGTTCACCGACTCCCGCATGTTCAACCTTATGTTCAAAACGTTCATCGGCCCCGTCGCCGACGACGCTTCCGTCGCCTACCTACGCCCGGAGACGGCGCAGGGCATGTTCGTCAACTTCGACAACGTCGTCACGACGATGCGCAAGAAGCTCCCCTTCGGCATCGCCCAGATCGGCCGCTCGTTCCGCAACGAGATCACACCCGGCAACTTCATCTTCCGCGACCGTGAGTTCGAGCAGATGGAGATGGAGTTCTTCGTCATGCCCGGCACAGACGAGGAGTGGCACGACCGCTGGATCGAGACCCGCATGAGCTGGTGGACCGACGTCCTCGGCGTGCGCAAGGAGAACCTCAAGCTGCGCGAGCACCCGAAGGAGGAACTCTCGCACTACTCAAAGCGCACCGTCGACATCGAGTACGACTTCCCGTTCGCCGGATTCGCCGAGATCGAGGGTATCGCCAACCGCACCGACTTCGACCTGAAGCAGCACGAGGAGCACTCCGGCAAATCGCTCCGCTACTTCGACGAGCCCAGCGGCGAGAACATCATCCCTTACGTCATCGAGCCGGCGATGGGTGTCGACCGTTGCTTCCTCACCATCCTCATCGACTCCTACGTCGAGGAAGAGGTGAAGGGCGAAAAGCGCACCGTCCTCCGTCTCAAGCCGCAT
>CBDTZZ010000215.1:0-2402 GCA_965365035.1 uncultured bacterium
GCCTCTGGGGAGTCGAAGTGACGGGCACGACCGCCGATGGCCAGGCGCTGGAGCCGCTACGCCCCACGTTCAGCGTGAACGAAGAGTCGTTCGGGTTCGCCATCGGCGATCCGGCACCCCTTAGCGAGCAGCTCCTCCTATCGGACGTCGACGACATCACGGAGATAGACACGTCGGAGAATCCGATCCCGGAGCAGCACGACATGACCGTGGCCGACGCCGTGACGTCGGGCAAGCCCACCGTGCTCGCCATCACAACGCCGGCGTTCTGCGAGAGTCAGATCTGCGGGCCGGTCAAGCTTTTCTTCGACGACCTTTACGGCCAGTACGGCGACGTCGCCAACTTCGTGCACGTTGAGCCGTACGAAGTGCAGCCCGTGCGCGACGGCGAGTGCGCGCAACTCTCCGACTGCCTCAATCCGATCATCGACGAGTGGCGACTGCAGAGCGAGCCGTGGGTGTTCATCGTTGATGCCGACGGCAATATCGCCGCCAAGTTCGACGGGTTGGTGACGTTCGAAGAGCTAGAAGAAGCGCTGGCGGAACTGATCGCCTAGGGCGCGCATCACTCGCCGAACCTTCGCAATCCGCCCGTTTTCTTGTTCACACACGCACGTTCCCGTAAAATCGTCTTCTGTAGACATGTTTGATTCACTTTCCGATAAGCTGCAAGGTGCCTTCCGCAAGCTAGGCAGCCACGGCACAGTCACGGAGAAAGACCTTGACGAGGCCCTCCGCGAGGTACGCCTGGCGCTGCTAGAAGCGGACGTCAACTACAAGGTCGTCAAGGAGTTCGTGGCGGCCGTGCGCGAAAAGGCGATTGGCGCCAACGTGCTGAAGAGCCTGACGCCGATGCAGCAGATCATCGACGTCGTCAACCAGCAGCTCGTGGAGCTGTTAGGTGGTGGCCACGCCGAGCTAGAACGCGCCAAGAACCCCCCTTCCGTCATCATGCTCGTCGGGCTCAAGGGCGCCGGCAAGACGACTACGGCGGCCAAGCTCGGGCTGCATCTGCGGCACAACGGAGAGCGCCCCCTACTCGTGGGCGCAGACCCGGAGCGCGTCGCCGGCGGCGAGCAGCTGCAATCGCTGGGCAAGCAGCTGAGCATGCCGGTGATCACGGGAGATGCTAATTCCGACCCGGTGGACGTCTGCAAACGGGCGCTCAAGGACGCAAAGAAGACCAGCGCCTCCTACATCGTCGTCGACACGGTAGGCCAGCTCGAGATGGACGACGACGACCGCAAGGGCCTGCGCGAACTACACAAGGCGCTGGATCCGACAGAAGTAATCCTCGTCGCCGACGCGATGACCGGCCAGGAGGCCGTCAACGCCGCCGAGCAGTTCAACGAGACGATCCCGCTCACCGGCCTGATCCTCACCAAGGTCGATGGCGACGCGCGCGGCGGCGCAGCCCTCTCAATCCGCGCGGTGACCGGTATCCCGATCAAGTTCTTCGGGATGGGCGAGAAGGCTGACGCCCTGGAGCCCTTCTACCCGGACCGCTTCGCCTCACGCATCCTGGGCATGGGCGACCTGCTGACGCTAATCGACAAGGCGAAAGAGCAGATCAGCGATGAGGAGGCGGAGTCGCTCAGCGAGCGGCTGAAGACGGGCGAGCTAACGCTGGACGACTTCCTGGAGCAGTACCAGCGGATCAAGAGCATGGGCCCACTCTCCAACCTGGTGAGCCTCCTGCCGGGCCTCTCGCAGATCAAGAGCAAGCTTAACCTGGACGACATGAACGAGGAGTACTTCGCCCAGGTCGAGGCGATCATCCGCTCGATGACAAAGTCTGAGCGCAAAGACCCGGCCATCATCGACGGCAGCCGGCGCAAACGCATCGCCGACGGCAGCGGCACCAAGCCGCAAGACGTCAACCGGGTGCTCAAGCAGTTCAAAGAAGCCAAGAAGATAATGCAACAGATGGCGGCCGGCCACGGCGCAAAGACATTGCCGTTCCTCCGGTAGCCCATGATCACTTACACAATCTCGGAGGTGCCAATTGCTACGCATTAGACTGTCCCGGGTAGGCAAGAAGAAACAGCCTTCCTACCGCATCGTCGTAATCGATCGCCGCAAGCCTCGTGACGGCGCCAGCGTCGAGGTTATAGGCCACTTCGACCCGCTGACGGAACCGGCGACGGTCGTGATAAAGGAAGAGCGCGCCGTCTACTGGCTGAAGAATGGCGCCATGCCTTCAGACACAACGGCCAGGCTCCTGACGAATGCAGGCATCATGGAGCTGGCTGGCCGCAAGCCGTTCGTCTACGTCGGCAAGCAGGTGCCGAAGGGCCAGAAGAACCCGAAGAAGGGCCGCCAGGACGGCGAAGAGGGCGCAGCGCCAGCTGCCGCCCCCGCTGCTACAGCACCGGCGGAGAAGCCGAAGGCCGAGGCCAAGA
>CBDTZZ010000216.1:0-2396 GCA_965365035.1 uncultured bacterium
CGCAGACCGTGGTGTAGCCAAGGTCGTCGGCAATCAGCTGGGCCAGCAGTACGCCCTGCGCCGCGTCTGAAATCGGTGTGCGGAACAGGAAGTCATCGTCGGCTGCCGCTGATAGCGCCGGTGAAGTCGAAGCCGGGGAAATGTGGAGAACCTGGCTTGGGCCGGTCACGGACTCAGCGACCGCCAGAGTCACGGCACTAGAGGCGGCGCCAACAATGCCGACGACGCCTTCGACGTCGACGAGCCTGGTCGCCTCGGAAACGCCCTGCTCTGCTGCTGTTGCGGTGTCACCGGTGACGATTTCCACCGCGCCGCCGTTGACACCACCAGCGTTATTTATGCACTTCGCGGCAAGCCGCGCAGCATTTTCGTATTCCGGACCGAACGTCGCGAGGGCGCCAGTGAATGGCACCAGGACGCCGACCTTCAGGTTGTCTAGCAGGCCGGTGACTCCGGGGCCATCTTCACATGGCTTTGCGACACCGTCGGACGGCTCGCCGGCCGTTGTCTCCGTCGGGTCACCGTCACCGTCGTCGTCATCGTTACACGCCACGGCAACGGCGAGCAGTGCGACGAGCGCACCGACAAGCAGCCACCTCCAAGATATCTGGGTTAAGGTCTTTGGCATCAGTAATGCCCCCTTTCGCATTCCAAGTCAGGCTGGTAGCCGGACTGCAAGCCAATGTAATAGCGTCGTTTCTGAGGGTCAAGTGCGCTGACGTTCCCAAACAGGCCGATATCGGGCCTCCAGCCGGGTCATTGTCGCTCTGCTCCAACACCAGCCACGCCACAGCCCTCAGGTTCGAAATCAACGGTTTCCGGCACCGAAACCGCGGTCAACCGGCATCTAGCGCCACGACGCCGGATATCCTACGCTGAAGGCAACGTGATTAGAGCACAAAGTACGACTTGATGCGCCGCATCTCCGCGCTCCGCCTGGGAAGCCGCGCCCGCTTCCAGGATCGCTGGTCCGGCCGCATCTCTGCAATCGAGGTCACGGAGGGCTGGGAAGCCGTAAACGTAGTCGTCGAGAACGGCTTTCTCTTCTGGCGTTCGAGTGTCCGGCTTCCCCTCTCGGCCGTCTCCGACTGGACGGACGACAGCGTGACGTTCACCTGCACCAGCCGCCAAGCGTTTGGGCACGAGGTACCGCCTGTCGCCGTGCCCTCGCGGCCGATCGCCAGCGACACGCCGGTCGCCCCATCCGACGTCAAAATCGCCGGCGCGCTGATCGACCAGGGTGACCGCCAGGTGCAGGAAATCATCCTCTCACGCCGCACCGGCCGGGTGCGCATCCCTGTCAGCGACGTCGTCTTCGAGGGCCGGACGCTGTCGCTGTCGGCTCAGCCGGAGACGCTGCCACGTTATCGCCCCGACGACGAGATCGGCCGCTCCATCCACCGTGCCATCCGCAACGACGACGGCCTCACCGCGGACGAGAAGCGCGGCTTGCATTTCGCCGTTGAAGGCGGTGTCGTCACGATGTCCGGAAACGCGCGCGTAGAGAACGCCCGCGAACGAGCCATCGAGATCGTCGACGCGATCAACGGCGTGACGATGGTTAACGACGCTTCGCACGACGACCTAAGCCTCGAAACAGCGGTCGGCCTCGCGCTCGATGGGGCAGGCGTCGGGCGCCACTCCGAGATCTACGCCCGATCGTCTCTCGGTCAGCTGCAGCTGTACGGTTACGTACCGTCGCCGGCCGCCAGAGACGACGCCGTCCGCGTGGTCGCTGCCGTCGCCGGCGTGCGCGATGTCACGAGCAGGCTCGAAGTACAGCCTGCCGCCGCCTAACTAAGAGTCGCCACTTTACTGCGCTCCGTGCCAGACAGCCATGTGGTCCTTCACGGCCTGGTGGTAGGCGCCCGGCTGATAGTACTCGTCGTAGAAGTCGGTCTCCAGGTGTTGGGCCTGGAACCAGACGTTCATCTCCATCGGGTCCACCGTCGCCGGGAATCGTCCGTAGGTCTCCCAGATGTACTGGCAGAGTGCCTTCGTCGCCTCCAGGCACCAGTCCGGCGTCTTGGCGACGAGCCTGTCTAGAGACTGCTTGTCCTTTAGGCCAACGGGGCCGCCCTCTTCTTTGTAGATGCCCTTGCCGCCCCACTTGGCGTCGAAGATCGCCTGGGCGGCGCTCGCCATGTCGGGGTAGTACGGCGGGCAGTACGCCTGGAAGTGGCCGTCCAGGCCCACCGGCACGGGCACCGGTTCGCTGCCCTCGATCAGGGGCTTGCGCGGCCCCGACTTCTGCGGGACTTCGAGGCGGAAACACAGCGACTCATGGAAACCTATTGAGCCGTATCGAGCTCGAGCTGGGTTGCCGACCGACCGCCACCATGGTACAAGAATGAAGTTTTCCTTTTAAATCGCTCGCGCCCGCGGCGTGCGCGTCC
>CBDTZZ010000217.1:0-2364 GCA_965365035.1 uncultured bacterium
GAACCGCCTTCGAGACACCGAAGGATTACGTGCTTCAGAAGCCGCTTGGTGCCGGAGTTCTGCATCAGATCCTGCCGGACATTCTCGACATCTGCCGCGCCAGCGACGACTTCTCGCCCAAGCGCATGGCCGATACGCTGTCATACGTCGGCCGCAGTGCTGGCTTCTGGCACGCCGTCCGCGGCCACTACATGGTGCGCGCCAGCGGCAGCCGGGCCGTCAAGACGCTGGCAGAGTACCTCCGGGAGCGCCTGCCGCGCCCGGTCCTGCGCCGCATCTAGAACGATCGCCGCGGCGCGTCACGGCGACGCTTGTGGGCCCGTTTCCTCCGCACAAAGGAAAAGGCGCGGATTGTAGTCCGCGCCTTCTCCCCAGAAGGAAGTTGCCCATGCGGTCGGCGAGCTGCCCAGGCCCGCGCCGCAGAAGTATTCGTTTTTAGCCGCAGCCGGTCGTGTTGCCGCAGTTGTCGCACTTGTAGCAGGTGCCGGCCCGGGTCATGATCCAGCCGCAGTTCATGCACGGCGGCGCGTCCGTCTGGGTACCGACGACGGTGTGACCGTTGCCGGCCGATGATGGCAGGTCGAACTCTTGCGCCGTCAGCTTCGCTTTGACCGCCGGCGAGAGCACGCCGAACTCCTCTTTCTCCTCCTCGCTCAGGAACGAAGAGGCGAGCCAGCGGAAGATGTAGTCGACGATCGATTGCGCTACCGGGATCTCGTTGTTCTCCGTGCGGCCCGATGGCTCGAAGCGCATGTGCGAGAACTTGTTCACGAGGTCCCGCAGCGGCACGCCGTACTGTAGCGCCAGCGAAATACTCGTCGCGAAGGCGTCCATCATGCCGGAGAGCGTGCTGCCCTCCTTCGCCATCGTCAGCCAGATCTCGCCCGGCGCGCCATGTTCGTAGAGGCCCGCCGTGATGTAGCCTTCGTGGCCCTCGATCGAGAACTTGTGCGTCATCGAGGTGCGCGTTGCCGGCAAGCGCCGCCGCACCGGCTCGCCCGGAGCCTCGGCGGACTTCGCGCTGTCCTTGCTTGTGCTCAGCACCTGCGCGCGTTTGGAGCCGTCACGATAGATCGCCAGCGACTTCACGCCGTGCTTCCAGCCTTCGATGTACGCTTCCTCGATCTCCTCGACCGTCGCTTCTTCCGGCAAGTTCACGGTCTTCGAGATGGCGCCGGAGATGAACGGCTGCACTGCGCCCATCATCTTTACGTGGCCCAGCCAGTGGATCGTGCGCGTGCCTTCCGGCGACTTGAAAGCGCAGTCGAAGACCGCCAGGTGCTCATCGGCCAGGCCGGGCGCGCCCTCCACGGTGCCTTTCTCGTCGATGTAGGCGATGATCGCCGCGCTGCCCGCTTCGTCGTAGCCCAGGTTGCCGAGCGCCCGCTCCACGGAGCCGTTGACGATCTTCATCAGCCCGCCGCCAACCAGCGTCTTGTACTTGACCAGCGCGATGTCCGGCTCGATGCCCGTCGTGTCGCAGTCCATCATGAAGCTGATCGTGCCCGTCGGCGCCAGCACCGTCGCCTGCGCGTTCCGGTAGCCGTGCTCGCGGCCTGTCTGTACGGCGTCCGCCCAGCACTCCTTCGCCGCGTCTAGCAGGTTGGCCGGCGCCTTCTCGGCGTCGATCTCGTCCGTCGCCGCCTGATGCTTCTCCATGACGGCGATCATCGGCTCGCGGTTGACCTCGTAGCCCGTGAATGGCCCCATGCGCGAGGCGACGCGCGCGGAGGTGGCGTAGGCCTCGCCCGTCATCACGGCCGTCAGCGAGCCCGCCCACGCCCGGCCGTCGTCTGAGTCGTACGGCACGCCCAGGCACATCAGCAGTGCGCCCAGGTTTGCGTAGCCCAGCCCCAGCTGTCGGAAAGCGATTGCGTTCTCGCCGATCTTCTCCGTCGGGTAGCTGGAGTTACTGACGAGGATCTCTTGCGCCATGATGCTGAGCGCGATTACTCGCCTGTAGGCCTCGACGTCGAAGCTGCCATCCTCGCCCAGGAACTTGAGCAGGTTGATCGACGCCAGGTTGCAGGCGCTGTCATCGATGTGCATGTACTCGGAGCAGGGGTTGGAGGCCGTGATCGGGCCCGTGTTCGGACAGGTGTGCCAGTCGTTGATCGTCGTGTCGTACTGCATGCCGGGGTCGGCGCACTCCCAGGCCGCCTGCGCGATCTTGCGCATCAGCCAGCGCGCATCCATCTCGTCGGCGATGCCGTCCGTGTGCACGTTGCGCGTCTGCCACTTGCCGTCGTCCGCCACCGCTCGCATGAACTCGTCGGTGACGCGCACGGAGTTGTTGGCGTTCTGGTACTGGATGCTGATCCAGGCGTCGCCGTCCAGCGACATGTCGTATCCGGCCTCGCCCAG
>CBDTZZ010000218.1:0-2348 GCA_965365035.1 uncultured bacterium
GCCCCTCGGGAGATCATCTCCCGCGTCGCCGCCTCGATCTCGAATCCCAGCTGCTCGGCGATGCGCACGCCACGCAGTGGGCGCAGCGGATCCGCCCTCAACGCCTGCTCGCTCGTCGCGCGAACGAGGCGCGCTTCGAGATCCGCGACGCCGCCGGTGGGGTCGATCACTTCGATCGCGCCTGCTGCCACATCCGCCAGCGGCGCACCCAGCGCATCGATCGTGTAGTCACGGCGGCGCAGGTCGTCCTCAATTGAGTCCGAGCGCGGCGTCAGGTCGATCGTGCCGGCGCCGTCCGGCAGCACAATGCGAACGTGCCCCCGGCCTTCGTCCAGCGAGACGAAGTGGCCGCCAAGTTCGTCCGCAAGCGCCTGTCCGATGGCCAGCGAGTCACCGGCGACGGCTACGTCCAGATCGCCTGCGGGCAGTTCCAGGAGCGCGTCTCGAAGGAAGCCGCCAGCGACATGGGCAGACACGTCACGCGCCTCGAAGAACGCCGTGAGCCGCTCCAGTAGTTGGCGCTGTTCGGGGGCGACTGTGATCCGCCGCATACCGCCTCGGGGTTAGCGGGGCGTGGACTCGCGGCTGATGCTCTCGCCCGGCTCCACCTTCTGAAGCTCGTCCATGCTTTCGAGATGATCGATGTACAACGTGCCGTTGATGTGGTCGATCTCGTGCTCTAAGGCCTGCGCCAGTAAGGTGTCTCGCGCCTTGATCCGCACTTTTTTCCCTTCGCGATCTAGCCCCTTCGCCACGACGACGCGGTGCCGCACCATTTCGGCGTGATACCCGGGCACGGAGAGGCAACCTTCGTCCACCTGCCGCTCGCCGGCGACTTTCACAATCTCTGGGTTGATCAACGCGAACGGCTCCTCGTCCGGGATGCCGATGACGATGACTCGCAGCGAAACGCCGATCTGGGGCGCAGCCAGGCCAACGCCTCGAGCCTCGTGCATGCTCTCGATCATGTCGTCGATCAGCTGCTGTAGTTTCGCGTCGCGCCCGGGTGAGTTGGGCACGCGCTTGGCCTTCTGGCGCAGCACGGGCTCGGGCACATAGCGAATGGGATGGATCGTCATATCTTGCTCCAGGCAACATTCTAGCGCAGCCTTGCCGCCGCCCGTCCCGCCCGCCATCATGTAGCCGATGATCGCGCGCGCGACGCTTCTCTCGTTCGGACTTTGGATCGTCCTCCTCGCCTTCGTCCGCGTCGCCGTCATCCCTCCCGAAACCTGCGGCATCGAGAGCGAAGAGCGCATCGCTGAATCCGCCGTGGCTGCTGCCGCCTGGATGACCCGCAACCAGAACGTCGACGGCAGCTACGTCTACCTCTACTACACCGAAAGCGACACGATCCCGGACGCCTACAACGAGGTGCGTCACGCCGGCGTCACGATGTCGCTCTACCAGGCCGCTGGCCGCCTCAGCGACCGTGAGGCGCTTGCCACGGCCGATGACGCACTCGCGTGGATGGAGGAAAACCTCGTCCGCCACGACGACTGGGCAGCGCTCGCCCTGGACCACAGAAAGAACCAGCCCCCTCTGGGCGCGTCCGCGCTGATGGTCATCGCGATGGCCGAGCGCCGGCTAGCGACGGCCGACACTCAGTACGACGACTTGATGCGCGAAGTCGGCCGTTATCTGACGACGCTGCAGCGAGACGACGGCGGCTTCTACGTCTCCTGGCAGATCGACGTCGACGCCCCCGACACGGTGGGCACCTCCCGCTTCTACCCCGGCGAGGCGCTGTGGGCGCTGGCGCTCCTGCACGAAGCGTTCCCCGGCGAAGGCTGGGACTCCCACGCCCGCGACGCCCTGCAATTCATCACGACGCAGCGCGACGACGTGGAGGACGTCGACTTTCCGCCGCTGGCCGATCAGTGGGCCGCCTACGGCCTGGCGGAGATGGTCGAGTGGGGTCTCACGGACCAACAGATCGACTACGCACGAATGCTGGCGGGGCGCTTCGGCGTCCTCGTCCGCACGGCCAGTCAGCGCGAGGGCAGCTGGTACGGCAGCATCGTGCGCGGCGAAGACGCCCGGGCATCCGGCGTCGGAACGTGGACCGAGGGACTGGCCGGCCTCTGGCGCGTCGCCGCCTACGACGACCGGCTAGCCGACATCAAGGATAAGACGGAGGAACGCTTGCACTGCATCTCCGGCATACTCGCCGACCGCCAGTTCGACGCCGAAGAGGCGGCAGACTACCAGACGTCCGGCCTCGTCGAAGGCGCCTGGTTCCACGAGGGAGAGACCCGCATGGACGACCAACAACACGCCTTCTCCGGTATCACCTACGCACTCGACGCCCTCGCCGAGCACCAGATGCGCGAACCAGAGGAGACGCT
>CBDTZZ010000219.1:0-2339 GCA_965365035.1 uncultured bacterium
ACGCAGAGGTCATCGGCCGTGACACCCGGACTGACGTCGCGGTCCTGAAGATCGAGGCCAGCGGCCTGACCGCGGTCCCGCTGGGCACATCTTCGTCGCTTCGCGTGGGCCAGGAAGTGCTAACGATGGGGAATGCTCTGAACCTTGTCGGCGGGCCGACCGTCCCCAAGGGCGTCGTGAGCGCCGTCAACCGCCTGGTCGACGAGTCCCCGGTTTTCATCGCCGACGCCATCCAGACGGACGCGGCGATCAACCCCGGCAACTCCGGTGGCCCCCTGGTCACGGCAGACGGCAAGGTCGTCGGCATCACAACCGCCGTGCTGCGCGGTCAGGGCGGCATCGCTGAGGGGATCGGCCTCGCGGTCTCGATCGACCTGGCGAAGCCTGTCGTCGACACGCTGATCGCTGACGGATTCGTGAACCGGGGCCTCCTCGGAATCATCGCTGCCTCCGTAGGCCGCGCAACTGAGAACAATTGCTTCATCAACGCCAGCAGTGGCGTTCTCGTGACTAGCGTTGCGGTCGACACGCCGGCGGCGACAGGTGGCCTGGAGGACTGCGACGTGATCGTCGAGATCGAGGATCTGAGCGTCAACAACATCACGGATCTGTTCCGGGCGTTGCTCGAGCACGGCCCAGGTGAGACAGTCGATGTAAGCTACATACGTAATGGAGAAGTTGAAGTCATTGTCGTTACTCTCGGCGAAAGCCCCAATTGACGGCCGCTGCGTGTGAACTGGACTGACGCCCTGGGGCGACCGGTCGAGATTGAGAAGCCGCCTCGGCGGATCGTCTCGCTCGTTCCCAGCATCACGGAGACGCTCTTCGCCTTCAACCTCAGCAAGCGCATCGCCGGCGTTACGAAGTACTGCACCGAGCCAGCGGACGGCGTGGCGGACGTGCCGAAGGTCGGCGGCACGAAGAACGTCGATGTGAAAGCGGTCGTCAAGCTCAAGCCCGACCTCGTGGTTGCCAACGTCGAGGAGAACGAGAAGGCTGACATCGAGGCTCTGGCGGCAGCGGGTTTGACGGTCTTCGTGACCTACCCACGCACCGTCATCCACGCCACGGCGATGATGCGCACGCTCGCCGAAATGATGGACAAGAAGGACGCCGCGGCGCCGATCGCCGCGGCGATCGAGGCGGAGGCTGCGCTGGCCCGAGCCGCCGACCGCGATCGCACACCCGTTCGCGTCTTCTGCCCCATCTGGCGCGAGAAGTGGATGACGATCGGACCGGATACCTACATCCACGACTTTCTCTCGTCCTGCGGCCTCCAGAACGTCTACGGAGACAGCAGCGAGCGCTACCCGGAGATCGAGCTGACGGACGTGGCGGCGAGGCAGCCAGACGTCGTGCTTTTGCCGGACGAGCCGTATCGCTTCCAGCCAAAGCACGTCAAAGAGGTCGCCAAGGCGATCCCTGGGATCAGCGAATCACGTATCCATATAGTGGATGGCAAGGACGTTTCCTGGTACGGCCCACGGATCGCGGATGCGCTGCTCCGCATTCGCAAGACCGTGTGGGGGTCAGCCCCTTCCTTGTGAGGCCAAAACGGTTGCTTTAAGCTGGATATACAGGGGATCGTTAGTTCCGCTCCTCAAAGGTGATCTGAGTGGTCAATAATCTCAAGACCGTCTTCCTCCTGACACTGCTTTCCTCCGTGTTTCTCGCGGCGGGACTCTTGATCGGTGGGCCGCAGGGCCTGGTGATCGCCCTCGTGATTGCAGTGGCGATGAACGTTAGCTCGTACTGGTTCTCGGACAAGCTGGCGCTGCGCGTGACGGGCGCCAAGTTAGTGACGCCTGACCAGCAGCCGAAACTGCACAAGATCGTCGACGAGGCGAGCGCGATGGCCGGGATGACTAAGCCTAAAGTCGCCATCATCCAGAACGACGCGCCGAACGCCTTCGCGACCGGCCGCAACGAGAAGCACGCGACCGTCGCCGCGACAACCGGCATTCTGCGCATCCTGGACGACCGCGAGCTACTGGCGGTCTTCGGCCACGAGATGGGCCACATCAAGAACCACGACATTCTCGTCAACGCAGTCGTCGCCGCAGTCGCTACGGCGATCATGTTCCTGGCGTACTTCGCGCTATTTTTCAGCGGCCGGCGCGGGATCGGCGGGGTGGCGATCTTCTTCTTGGCGCCTCTGTCCGCGACGATGATCCGCGGCGCCATCTCCCGACAGCGCGAATTCGGCGCGGACGAGACCGGCGCGGCGATTACGCACAATCCGATGGCGCTGGCGAGCGCGCTGCAGAAGCTGCAGGACTACAGCAAGGTGCGGCCAATGGAGGTCAGCCCGGCCGTCTCGCACCTGTTTATCGTTAATC
>CBDTZZ010000220.1:0-2329 GCA_965365035.1 uncultured bacterium
ATCCGGGGCGCCAGCGGCGGTGTCTTCTTCAACCAGGGCGAGGTTTGCAGCGCCGGTTCACGCATTCTCGTCGACCAGCGCATCTACGACGATTTCCTGGACGGCCTGAAGAAGCGCGCCGACTCTATCAAAGTCGGAGACCCGCTCGACCCGAAGACGTACATGGGCCCCGTCGTCAACGACGAACAGTTCGAACGCGTGATGGGCTACATCGGCGTGGGCAAGGACGAAGGCGCCAAGCTGGTGACCGGCGGCGAACGCATCGGTGACAACGGCTACTTCGTGCAGCCGACGATCTTCGCCGATGTCGACAACCGCATGCGCATCGCCCAGGAAGAGATCTTCGGCCCGGTGGCGTCGGTGATCCCGATCAAGGACGTCGACGAGGCCGTCCGCATCGCCAACGACACGAGCTACGGCCTGGCCGCGGCGGTCTGGACGCGAGATGTGGCCCAGGCGCACGACGTGGCAAGCCGCCTGAAGGCCGGCACGGTCTGGGTGAACACCTACGGCGCGACCGACACGCGCTCGCCGTGGGGCGGCTTCAAGGACAGCGGTTTCGGCCGTGAGTTGGGCCGTCAAGCGCTCGACCTGTACACTGAGTACAAATCAGTTTGGATTAACCTCAAGTAGTGGCAAGCCCCAGAAGGAGAAAAGCATGACCCAGGTAGCAGACGTAAAGACGATGGATAAGCTCTTCATCGGCGGGAAGTGGGTCGATTCGACCGGCTCGAAGATGATAGAGGTGATCAACGCCACGACGGAACAGGTCATGGGCCGCGTCCCCGAAGGCACGACCGAAGACGTCGACAAAGCCGTCGCCGCCGCCAAGGCTGCGTTCGAGACGTGGTCGCAGACGACCACTGAAGAGCGGGCAAAGTACCTGCAGGCGATCGCCGCCCAACTGGCGATGCGACAGGACGACATCGCGACGACGATTTCGGGCGAGGTCGGCATGCCGATCAAGCTCTCGAAGATGATCCAGGCAGGCCTGCCGCTGATGACGTTCAGCTCAATGCCGGCGATCCTCGCCTCGACAGAGTTCGAGGAGCAGGTCGGCAGCTCGCTCGTGGTCAAGGAGGCAGTCGGTGTTGTCGGCTGCATCACGCCGTGGAACTACCCGCTTCACCAGATCGCAGCCAAGGTGGCGCCGGCGCTGGCTGCCGGCTGCACCGTCGTTCTCAAGCCCAGCGGTGAAGCACCGCTCAACGCCTTCATCCTCGCCGAGGCCATCGAGGCCGCCGGGCTGCCCGCCGGCGTCTTCAACCTCGTCAGCGGCCGCGGCTCGGTCGTCGGTGAGGCGATCGTCTCCCACAATGACGTAGACATGATCTCGTTCACCGGCTCCACCCGTGCGGGCAAGCGCATCGGCGAGCTGGCATCGCAGGACATCAAGCGCGTGGCGCTCGAACTAGGCGGCAAGTCCCCGAACGTCATCCTCGACGACGCCGACCTGGAACGCGCCGTCACCGATGGTGTCGGCAAGTGCTTCCTGAACTCCGGCCAGACCTGCAGCGCGCTGACGCGAATGCTCGTGCCACGCTCACGCCTGGCGGACGCCGAGAAGATCGCTGCCAAGGCCGCCGAGACGTTTACCGTCGGCGACCCCTTCAGCGACGATTCGCGGCTGGGCCCTGTGGTCTCTGAGGCGCAGCGCGAGCAAGTTCGAGGCTACATCAAGAAGGGCGTCGACGAAGGCGCAAAGCTGATCACCGGCGGCGCAGAGGCACCAGAGGGCGTAGGCTCGGGCTACTACGTGAAACCGACCGTCTTCTCCGAGGTGACGACCGAGATGACGATCGCCCAGGAAGAGATCTTCGGCCCCGTCCTCTCGATCATCCCCTACGACGACGAAGAGGACGCGATCCGCATCGCCAACGACACGATCTACGGCCTCGCCGGCGGCGTCTGGTCCGGCGACAAGGAGCGGGCCCAGCGCGTGGCGCGTCGCATCCGCACCGGCCAGGTTGAGATCAACGGTGGCGCCTTCAACGTTATGGCGCCCTTCGGTGGTTACAAGCACTCCGGTCACGGCCGCGAGCTAGGCAAGTTCGGCCTTGAGGAGTTCCTGGAGACGAAGTCGCTGCAGCTGTAGCGCTCTGACGTAATCAGGCGAGAGGCGCTCCGCGTTTGCGGGGCGCCTCTTCTCTTGTGACCCAGGCTACACAACGGGGGTTGCACCGAGGGGTTATAATCTGACGCGCGCAGCCTTTGCCCGCGCGAAAGGAGATTGCCCCTATGACAACCGAAGCCGCCCCAACCCCAACCCCAGGCGCCGTATCCGGGAAAGAGTACCAACTCCTGATCAACGGCGAGTGGGTGCCCTCAA
>CBDTZZ010000221.1:0-2317 GCA_965365035.1 uncultured bacterium
AGCTCGTAAACGAGTGGGTGAGCGGCGCGCAGACGTACCTGGCGGACAAGTCGCCCGCGAACATGTCACTCTTGCGCGGGTTCGCGAAACGCCCGGACTGGCCGCAGATGGCGGATGTCTTCAGGATGCGGGCGGCGGCGGTGGCGCACTATCCGATGTACCGCGGCCTGGCGAAGCTCGTGGGAATGGAGACGCTGACAGTGGGGCCGACTCTGGAGGACAGCTTCGCAGTGCTGCGCGAGAACTGGGACCGCTTCGACTACTTCTTCGTGCATTACAAGCACACGGACGCGGCGGGCGAGGACGGCGACTACGATCGCAAGGTGGAGAAGATCGAAGAGGTTGACGCGGCGATTAGTACGCTGGTGGAGATGGAGCCCGACGTGCTGATGGTGACGGGGGATCACTCGACGCCGGCGACGATGGCGGCGCACTCCTGGCACTCGGTGCCCTTCATGCTGCATTCGAAGTGGGTGCGCGCCGATGGCTGCGATAACTTCAACGAGCCGTCGCTGGCGACCGGATCGCTGGGGACATTTCCGGCGAAGGAGTCACTGCCGCTGGCGATGGCGCACGCCGGGCGACTGCGCAAGTACGGGGCGTAGGAGACAGGGGACAAGAGACAGGAGACTGGGATGGCTCGCGTACCGATGATCGCTGGGAACTGGAAATGCAATATGCGGCTGGACTCTGCGTTTCAGCTGGCGGGCGAGATCGTTTCGCGGGCGAACGACATCGAGGGCGTGGAGAAGGTGGTCTGCCCGCCGTTCATCTACCTGGCGACGGTTGAGACGGCGCTGACGATGAGTACGGTGCTGCTGGGCGCACAGGACGTGCACTGGGAGGATGACGTAGCGGCGACGGGCGAGGTCGGCCCAGAACAGCTGGAGGAGCTGTGCCATTACGTGCTGATCGGCCACTCGGAACGGCGGCATAAGTTTGGGGAGACGGACGAGGCCGTGAATCGCAAGGTGAAGGCGGCGCTAAAGGCGAGAATACTGCCGATCCTGTGCGTCGGCGAAACGCTGGAGGAGCGAGAGGCCGGGCAGATGGAGGACGTGCTGCTGCGGCAGACGCGAGCCGGGCTGGACGGCGTCGACGTGCCCGAGACGCTGGTGATCGCCTATGAGCCGGTTTGGGCGATCGGGACAGGCAAGGCAGCGACCGCGGAGGACGCGGTGACGGCGATCTCGCTGATCAGGCGTGAGCTGGCGTCGATCGCGGGAGAGGGGACGGCGGAGGCCGGGCGAATTCTCTACGGGGGCAGCGTGACACCGGACAACATCGCCGAGTTCATGGCGAACGAGATGATCGACGGCGGGCTGGTGGGCGGTGCGAGCCTGAAGCCGGACGTGTTCTCCGAGATCATCGAGAAGACGGCGGCGGCGCGTCCTTCGGGAGCCTCAGGATGAGCGGGCCTTCGACGGCCTCAGGATGAGCGGGCTCGAAGGGTAACTAGGATTAGGTGCAAATATCACTAGTCTTAGCCTATCTCGCAAGGAGCGATCATCGTAGGCTTCGACTGAACGGAAATCGATCCACAACACAAGAGGAGGAGCCCAGAAATGGCGAATGACGTACCAAGGCAGGTGATAGTAGCGGCTTTCGACGGCATGGACACCGCGGCGAAGGCTTTCGACGGCCTCAAGGAGCTGGAGCGGGCCGGGACCATCAAGATCGATAACGCCGCCATCCTGCAGAAGGATAACGACTCGAAGCTGACCGTGCGGGACGTGAAAGACATGACCGGCACGCGCGGCGCAGTCCTCGGCGGCATTACCGGCGCGGTTGTCGGCGTGATCGCAGGGCCAGTCGGCTGGGTGGCGCTCGGTGGGGCGGCGATCGGCGGCCTAGTCGCCAAGCTCAAGGACGGCGGCTTCGACAACAGCCGCGTCGAGCAGTGGGCCGAGCAGCTCAAGCCCGGCACTTCCGCTCTGGTGGCCGTGGTCGACCACGTCTGGGTGCGTGAGGTCGAATCCGCGCTGAAGGAAGCCGCACGCGACGTCATAACTATGGAGATCGGCGCGGAGATCGCCGGGCAGCTGGAAGAGTAACCGCAGGCTGCTCCAAGGCCCGGCGCGTCTCTTCGGTGCCTGGGACGGCAGCTCAGACTAAGATTGGCAGCAGGTGAGCCCATCGTTTGATGGGCTCACCTGTTGGCGTTTACTTTAGTGGTTGCCTCCGTGGATTCCGCGCTCTAGTGTTCACACCGTAATGCGCATGAAGCAGAGGGTGATCGCTATCGTCGGCGCTACGGCGACGGGGAAGACGGCGTTGGCGATCGAGTTAGCGCGGCGGCTGGATGGTGATTTCGAGG
>CBDTZZ010000222.1:0-2300 GCA_965365035.1 uncultured bacterium
TCCAGGTGGCGGGCTTCGTCCATGATCTGGCTGAGGAGGAATAGCTTGACTTCGTGGTGCTCGCTGTTGAGCTTGGGGAGCCACTGCGCGGGCGTATCGCCGGCGATGAACTCCACTTCGGTGAGGAACGTGCACAGCTGGCACATCGCGCGCTCAATGTCGTCAGGGAGGCCGTCGATGGTCTCCCAGGGGATGTCGGTCGCGGACGACCATTGGCGCTGCACGGCCTCTTCATAGAGCAGCCGCGAGTTGTCGCTGTAAACGTCCGCCTTGCCGACGTAGCCTCCCGGCACACGCGGTGCGTCCGGTCGCGCTACGGAGCCGCGCACGTGGACGGAGCGATTCTCGGGGTGCTCCGGCACTTCACCGACTGCGCCAACCTCGATCTCGTCGAGGGTGAGGCCGCGCTTGCCCGGCTTGGCGCGCATGCCCCACGGGTGACCGTTCTCGTCCAGGTTGAGCCAGCTGAGGTCCACCTTGGGCGGCTCAGCCGTCTCTGTCCGTAGCTTTTCTAGAGTGTCGACATTTATCGCCATGATTTCTTCCTCTCGTTGGAGCCCCTTAAAAGGCCTCCCGAAGCTACTTAGTCGCCGCTAAGTTACAAGACTTTTCTAGCACGAAATCGAGCCTCCTGTCAACGCGCGGGAGTGTCTCTGGTCACAAAATCCAGGGGGACGGAACCGCTCGCGCCGCCGGCGTTCCCCCACACTCTCTCTGCTAGACTGAGGCCGATGCGTGAGCGAGACGATCAGCCGGGTGGCGACATTCATGGTTCGAGCAGGGGCGACTACAGCGTCGACAACTTTCCGGACTGGGACAACCCTGAAGATTTCGACGACGAGCGGGAAGACGAGCCGGAGGGCTACTACGACGACCAAATAGACCACGAGGGCGGCTACATCCCCCAGCCGGGCGACACCGACTACGACCTGTCGGAGGCGGCTGGCTACGCTGGCTACGATCCGCCGAAACGCAGCGGCATCGTTCCGCAGTGGGTCATCGTCGTCTTCACGCTCGCGCTGGTTCTGGCGTTCATCGGCGGGCTGTTCGTCAGTATCTTCTGACGGTGACAGTGCGGTGCTGGTGCTGCTGCGGCCCTAGGCCGGCGGCACCGGTGCAGGCTTCGAGCCCGTCTTGCCTTCGTCGATCTCGACTTCGATGAACGGCTTGCCGTAGGCGCCCCGCAGCACGTCCGCCGCCTTCACCAGCCCGTGCTTCAGTTCCGTATCGCCGTCCCAGTAGGCGATCGTCTGGCCGATGAGCGTCGGGGCGAGCACCTTCATCCCCTTCTCGTCCATCGCGAAACGTAGCTCTTTCGTAATCGTCATTTCGGGATCATCTTAACGGACAGGCCCCTTACCGGCACTGCCCGCTTGACCGGCCTCGGCTGGCTCGCCATGATGTGCGTCGTGACTGCAGAGAAGCCGCTTCTAGACCAGGTCGCCGTCGTCACCGGCGCCAGCCGGGGCATCGGACGGGCCATCGCCGTCGATTTCGCGAAAGCCGGCGCTGACATCGTCGTCTCGGCCCGCACCACCGAAGCCGCACCCGCTGATCTGCCGGGCACGATCGACGAAACTGCGCGGCTCGTCGAGGCCCAGGGCCGGCGGGCGCTGGCGGTCGCCTGCGACGTCTCCAAGGAGGATCAGGTGGCGGCGCTCGCAGAGAAGACGCTGGCCGCGTTCGGCCGCTGCGACGTGCTCGTCAACAACGCGGGCATCAGCTCCCCAGCGCCCTTCCAGGCGACGCCGCTGAAACGCTGGGACCTAGTCATGAACGTGAACCTGCGCGGACCGGTGATGTGCATGCAGGCGTTCCTGCCTTCGATGACGGAACGCCGGGCCGGGGCCATCATCAACGTCTCCTCGATGCTCGCCGAGGCGGTCTACCCGGGCATGGTCTCGTACTCCGTCTCCAAGATCGCGCTGGAAAAGCTCACGGTGTACACGGGCCTGGAGCTGAAGGAGCACGGCATCGCCGTCAACGCGCTTCGCATCGAGCTGATGATCGCCTCCGAGGGCTGGATCCACCGCAACCCCGGTGCCGATCTCTCTCAGTGGGAACAGCCGGAGGCCGCGTCCGAGGCCTCGCTGTGGATGGCGACGCAGCCTCGGGACTGGACTGGCAACGTCGTCACGATCGGCGACGTGCGCGAGAAGCTCGCCGCGCGCTAGCCATCCGCCCAGATACGGCGGAAGGCATACCACTGCGCCGGGTATCGCCGCACGAACCCCTCGAACGTCCGCGCCAGATCCTGCGTCATGCGTGCGATGTCATCGTCCGGCGGCCGGTCGCGATCC
>CBDTZZ010000223.1:0-2289 GCA_965365035.1 uncultured bacterium
GCAGATCCTGGCGTCGCAGGTCTCGGCCACGCGGCGCGGGACTTCTTCGACGACCATCTGCTCGTCGCCGCCGGACATGATGGCTGTGTGGATGCCGGATAGCGCCTCCAGTTCGCGCTCGCGGCGCTGGTTGTGCTGGCTCATCTCGTTCAGCTCGTGCTCGCTCTCGGCCAGATGCGATCGTTGCTCCTGAATGCTCGCCCACTGGTTAACGCTCACTGCCACGAAGAGGTAGACGGCGGGCCAGCCGAGCCACAGCACGGGCATGATGGACTCGTTCATGCTCACCCCGGCCACTGTCATTGCTGGGCTAGTGAAGACAGAAGCGATCGCTGCCAGCAGCACACTGAACGCCAGTGGGTAGCGGTAGGCGGCAAAGCATATCGGCAGGAAGAACGCAGTAGTGAACGCGCTAGGAACCGCGCCGTCGATGAGTACGAGACCGCCGATGCCGAACGTAACCGCCAGCCAGATTGAGGCCTCGACTACTCTCTTGGTCATCGCGGTACGTTCTACATTCATAATGTTTGCCTGTGGTCTGCCACGTGCAGGTGTCGTTAAGGCGTCTATACATAATCTCAGACGCCCTCTCGATAGGTGCGTTGCATCGAGAATGGAAACAGTTGGCGTAAAGTTGAGGATTGGTAAAGAGATAGCCGCCAACTGGCGATTGAATACCCGCCCTGCAGCCTCTCATCCTCTATACTCATCGCCGTGAGCGCGTCCGATCTTGCCATCGACGGTGGGCCGAAGACCCGCAGCGAGCCGTTCCCGCCCTGGCCCGTTCTCGGCCCGGATGACGCCATGGCCGCGTCCGAGGCGCTGCGCTCCGGCCAGCTGACACAGCTAACCGGCGGCTTCGTGCGCGACTTCGAGGTGGCGTTCGGGTTGTGGCACGGGGCTGGAGACTGCGTCGCGACCAGCTCCGGGACGACCGCGATCCACGTTGCTCTGGCGGCGCTCGGTGTCGGCCCTGGGGACGAAGTGATTGTGCCGGCGCACACGTTCATCGCCTCGGCTACGCCCATCCTGCACCAGGGCGCGACGCCGGTCTTCGCCGATGTCGACGAGGAGACGTTCTGCCTCTCCGCCCAAAGCGTCACCGAGCGCATGACTGAACGCACGAAGGCGATCCTCGTCGTGCACCTCAACGGTCACCCGGCCGACATGGATCCGCTCCTCGAGATGGCGTCCGCCCGCGGCGTGGCCGTCGTCGAGGACGCTGCGCAGGCCCCTGGGGCGCTCTACAAGGGGCGCAAAGTCGGCACGATTGGCGTCGTGGGCTGCTTCAGCTTCTGGGAGGACAAGATCATCACGACCGGCGGCGAAGGCGGCGCCGTGATCAGCGACGACGAGGCGCTCGTGGAGCGCATGCGCCGCCTGCGCCATCACGGCGAGGGCCCCGTCGAAGGTGAGCGCGCCTACTACCACCTGGAGCTGGGCTATAACTTTCGGATGACGTCGATGCAGGCGGCGACGGGGCTCGTCCAGTTCCGCCGGCTGGAAGAGTACCTGGAGGCGCGCCGCCGCAACGCCGCCTATCTCTCGGAGCGGCTGGGCGAGCTGGGGCCGATCGATCCGCCCTTCGTCGCCGACTACGCCGTGCCCAGCGCGTACAAGTACGTCTGCCGGCTGCGCCCCGACGCTGGCATCGACATCAGCCGCTTCGTCGCTGCCGTCGCCGCCGAGGGCCTGCCGATCTCGCGCCGCTATCCGACGCCGCTGCCGCAGCAACCCGTCTTCCGCGACGCTGGCTTCGCGGGCGATCCCTGCCCCGTCACCGAGCGGCTGTCCGGCGAGCTGTTCACGCTGCTCGTCCACCCGACGGTCCAGACGGCCGACCTGGACGACTACGCAACAGCGATCGGCAAAGCGCTGAAGGCGCTGTCGTAGCGTCTCTGGCGACTCGGCGATACGCTATCGCGCTGTAACATGCGTCCATGGTGAGCATTCGTGTAGGCAATGCGCCGTGCTCCTGGGGAGTGATGGGCGGCTACGACGCCGCGCTCTATCCGCCGTACGCTCAGGTGCTCGATGAGATCGCCGCCGCTGGCTACAGCGGTACCGAACTCGGCGATTGGGGCTACTTGCCAACCGACGCCCGGCAGCTCCGTGACGACCTGGCGGCGCGTGACCTGTCGATGATCGGTGCGCTCGTGCCCGTCCCGCTGGCGGATCGCGGCGCGCACCCGGCAGCGATCGCCGAAGCACTCCGAACCGCCCGGCTTCTCGCGGCGGTTGCGGCCGAAGGCGCGCCCGAAAGCCGCAGCCACGGCGGCCGACGTGATG
>CBDTZZ010000224.1:0-2283 GCA_965365035.1 uncultured bacterium
TACGACTCGGACCATTCGATGGCCGCTGGCGAAGTCGGTAAGGTTGGCGTCGCGATCTCCTCTCTCGCCGATATGGAACTCCTGATGAAGGACATCTCGCTGGAGGAGGTGACGACCTCGATGACGATCAACGCCACGGGGCCGATCCTACTGGCGTTCTACGTAGCGTTAGCCAAGAAGCAAGGCGCCGACCTTTCGAAGATCGGCGGCACGACGCAGAACGACATCCTCAAGGAGTACATCGCCCGCGGCACCTACATCTTCCCGCCAGAGGGCTCAATGCGCCTGATCACGGACGTCTTCGCCTGGTGTAAGGACAACCTGCCGAACTGGAACACGATCAGCATCAGCGGCTATCACATGCGCGAGGCCGGCTGCACGGCCGTGCAAGAGGTAGCCTTCACTTTCTCCGACGCGATCGCCTACTGTGAAGCGGCGATACAGGCGGGCCTAGAATTTGACGAGTTCGCGCCGCGGCTGTCGTTTTTCTTCGCCTCGTTCTCGAACCTGGTTGAGGAAGTCTCCAAGTTCCGTGCCGCGCGACGACTCTGGGCGCGGCTGGCCAAGGAGCGCTTCGGCGCCAAGAACGAGCGCAGCATGATGCTCCGCTTCCACACGCAGACCGGCGGCTCAACGCTGACCGCACAGCAGCCCGAAAACAACATCGTCCGCACGACGATCCAGGCGCTGGCTGCCGTCCTGGGCGGAACGCAGTCGCTGCACACAAACTCGATGGACGAAGCACTGGCGCTGCCCACCGAAAAGTCGGTGCAGATTGCACTGCGCACGCAGCAGGTGATCGCCTACGAAAGCGGCGTTGCCGACGTCATCGACCCCCTGGCCGGCTCCTACGAGATCGAGTCGATGACGGATCGTATCGAGGCGGAGGCGATGAAGTACATCGATCGCATCGAAGACCTGGGCGGTGCCCTGCGGGCGATCGAGGGTGGCTACCAGCAGCGCGAGATCCAGGAGGCGTCGTACCGCTACCAGAGGTCGGTGGACGACGGCTATCGCACGATCGTCGGCGTCAACGACTTCACGACAGATGAGGAAGTGCGGCCCGAGATCCTGCGCGTGCGCGAGGAGGTCGTTCGTCGCCAGGTGGATCGCTTGAAGCGCGTGCGCGCCGATCGCGATGACGCGAAGGCCCAGGCGATGCTTCGGCAGCTCGAAGAGGCGGCCAAATCGGACGCGAACCTGATGCCGGTCCTCATCGAGTGCGTCGAAAACTACGTCACTATCGGCGAAATCTGCGATGTGCTGCGCGGCGTCTTCGGCGTGCAGCGCGAGTTCATGGTCTTTTAAGGAGCCTGACACTATGGGCCCGATGTCGGAAGCAGAGCGAGAGGCGTTTCTCGCCGTCAATCGTTACGGTATCCTCACGACGCTGCGCGGCGACGGTTCGCCGGTCGCCATCCCGATCTGGTTCGACTGGGACGGGGACAGCGTGAGAATGTTCACCAACGTCGGGTCGTCCAAGCTGCGGCGGCTCGCCAACGACGCCAGAGCGTCGGTGCTTGTCGTCAATCACGTCGACGAGAAGGAGAAGTGGGTCGCCTTCGACGGCTCGGTTGCTGTCAGCGATGAGGGTGGCTTTGAGCTGGCGGAGAAGCTGGCGCAGCGCTACTGGGACCTCAACGACCCGGCCCGGGCCTCAACGCTGGAAATCTGGCGCTCGATGAAGTCCGGATGGCGTCTGCTGGAGATGGTGCCGGACAAAGTGCGCAGCTTCGCTGACTGACCGGAAAGGGGACGATCTGCCGTGAGCCTACTTGACGCGCTGCTTGAAGACCTTGAGAAGTCCTTCGCCGACATCGAAGAAGCGATCGACGGTCTGACGCATGGACAGCTGGTTACGGTGTTCGATGACGATTGGTCCGTGCGCGATGTCCTCGGCCACATCGTCGGCTGGCACCACGAGATGGATGACGCGCTGGAGCGCATCGCGCGTGGCGAGCGGCCGGTGCCCGAGGGCCTCGACTACAGCGATTCCGATACCTGGAACGCGCGCTTCGTCGAGACCTGGCGAAACGCCAGCCCGGAGGCCGTCGTCGCAGAGCTGGCGGCGAGCAAGGCCCTTTTCGTCGAGGCGGCGCGGCAAGTGCCGGACGGGAAGTTCGAGGAAGGGCGTTCCGCGCACCGCATCGTTACCGGCTCGGCGACGAACCACTATGCGGAGCACGCTCCCCGAATTCGCGCCTGGCGGCAGCGTGAAGGCATATGAGGGCGTTGACCGACCGCGTGCAGCTGCGAAGCGAACTGGAAGCGGCTGGCAAGCGC
>CBDTZZ010000225.1:0-2243 GCA_965365035.1 uncultured bacterium
TCGTTGGAAGGGTGAAGCGGGGCGCGGGATCGCCGGGTACGGGCATCATGCGTCGTCGGCGGAGAGGCCCGTCAGCGGGCCTGCCGCCGCCTTCGCCTGTACCAGCACTTTGACGCGGCCGAGGCCGCCCGGGTCGATCAGATCGGTCACGGCGCGGCGACGCGCGAAGTACTCCTCCATGTCCGGTCGTTCTCCAACTGGCGGCTGAAGCGCCTCGCCGATGCCGAGTGCAGTTAGGAACTGCGCCTGCGTGGTCAAGCCCAGCGTTTGCAGGCCGGCGTCCTCGCCGCTGCGGCGTATCGTCGTGAAATCGACGTGTGAGGTGATGTCCTGGCGGCCGATGCGGGCGTAGGGGTCGGCTGAGGGGTTGTGACGGTAGAAACAGAGGAGTGTGCCGTCGTTCCGCCAGCCGGCGTAGAGGTCGTCCGCCGCGTAGCCGTAGTCGAACGTCAGGAGGTAGCCGCGATCGAGGGCGGTGGCGGCGGTGGCGATCCAGAGAGGAGCTGCGAGGTTGACCTCGGCGCGGCAGCCTTCGCCCGGCAGAAGAGACAGCGCCTCGAAGTAGGCGGCGACGTCCCGGTGCGGGTCGCGCAGCTCCTCGGCGAAGCCGTCGTCGTCCCGGGTGACGTAGACCTCGCGCAACGCTCCGTCCTCGACCGCCACGCGATGGACGGGCATGGCGTCGAGCAGTTCGTTGGAGAAGATGCAGCCAGCGACGCCGGAGGGAAGGCTATCGCGCGACTCGGCGTCGAAGCCTTCCGCGGCGAGTGTGGCGCTCTGGCGCTCTGCGAGCGTCGGGCTCGTCTCCACGAGCGTGTAGTTCAGCGCCGCAGCGAAGTCGGGCGCGCTGCGGGCGGCCCAGGCGAGCAGATCGCGCGCGAGGATGCCGGTGCCGGGGCCGGCCTCGACGGCGTCGAAGCTCTGCGGGCGATCCAGTCGCTCCCACATCTCTCTCAGCTGGCGGCCGAGCATGGCGCCGAAGAGCGGCGTCAGCTCGGGGCTCGTCACGTAGTCGGCGCTGCGGCCGATGACGTCGCGGCGCGATGTGTAGTAGCCGAGCGTGGGGTGATAGAGCGCCAGCTCCATGAAGTCGCGAAAGGGCAGGGCGCCGCCGGCGTCGTCGACAGCGCTGGCGATGGCCGCCTTCAGGGCAGTGCTCTCTGTGACGGGCTCGAACTCTGTGGACACGCGGAAATGGTAACAGGGGACAGGAAACAGGCGTGGGCTGTTAGCGGATTCCTTGAACGGATAAACGGATGGCGGGCGGCGTATCCGCTCCCAATTTCGTGTCTCCCGTCACATGTCGCGTGTTGCGGTCATGATAGGCTAGTTGTCGTTATGCGAAAGGTTTACGGGCATGCAAGTAACTGAGTCAGAGGTGAGGACGCAGGCCTACCAACTGCTGGGGCAGCTGCTCGTGCGGGCAGACCCGGCGCGGATGGACCAGTGGGCCGGCCTGGGCCTGACGATGACGCAGGTGCGGGTGCTCTACACGCTGCAGATGGAGGACGGTCTGGCCGCCGGCGAGCTGGCTGAGCGCTTGGGTGTGCGTCCTTCGACCGTCACGCGCATCGTCGACCGGCTGGTGCGGAACAAGCTCGTGGCGCGGGATGTCGACGATAGTGACCGGCGGCTGGTGCGCCATCGCCTGACGAAGAAGGGCGCCGACGTCTTCCGCGAGCTCCAGAGCATGGGCCGCGAGCGGCTGACCCGCGTCTTCGAACAGCTCGACGACAAGCAGGTCGAGCGCATCGTAGAGGCGCTGCACGATCTGATCCAGGCGGTGGAGAGCGTGGCGAGCGAGGACAAGGGCTAGTGAACTCGCCTACCGCCGACGCCGGCGCCATGCGGCCGATCGCTGAGCTGGATACGCGGACGAAGGTGCTGGTCATCGCCGGCACGCTGCTGGGCCTGTTCACGGCGGCCATGGATCAGACGATCGTGGCCACATCGATACCGAAGATCGTGGCGGACCTCGGTGGCTTCGGGCTGTTTGCGTGGGTTGGCACCGGCTTTCTGCTGGCGTCGACGACGACGGTGCCGATCGTCGGGCGGCTGTCGGACATGTACGGCCGAAAGCCGTTCTTCATGCTGGGCATAATCCTGCTGTTGCTGGGGTCGGCGCTGGCCGGCTCGTCGCAGACCATCGAGCAGCTGATCGCCTTCCGGGTGCTCCAGGGGTTTGGCGCCGGGATGATCATGGCGATCGCTTTCACGATCGTCGGCGACGTGTTTCCGCCGGC
>CBDTZZ010000226.1:0-2241 GCA_965365035.1 uncultured bacterium
TGACCACGCGGATTCCGTCGCCGAAGAGACGGCCGAGCACCAGCGAGATGCGCGGCGTCGGTGTCAGCAGTAGCTTGTCAAAGTAGCCCCTCTCGATGTCCGTCACCATCGCTAGCGCCGAGAAACTGGCGGCGCCGGCCGCACCCTGCAGGATGGCGACGGGCATCTGGAACGCCTGGTAGTTCTCCACGCCGAACGCCCGCGCCGAGACGTTGCCGAGGGCGCCGACGGTGACGGCGAAGAAGAACAGCGGGATGAAGTAGTTCTGCACCTCGAACGCCGGCTGTCGCACGACTTCCCGCAGCGAACGCAGCGTCAACTGGAAGATGTCTGACAGTACGTCGATCACGACGCGGCACCCTCCGCGCCTGCGGGCTCATCGTCCGTCTCCTGAGCCTCCATGTGGTGGCCGGTCTTGCGCAGGAAGACGTCGTCGAGCGTTGGCCGCGCCAGGGTGACTTCCTCTACCGCCACGGACGCCTCGCTGAGCGCCAGTACGATCGGTGCGATAGCCGAGCTGCCGTCCTTCGTGTAGACCACCACGGAGTCACCGACGACGCGTATGTCGCTGAGCCCGCTGATCGCTTTCAGCGCGGCGACCGCCCTGTCGGGCCCGGCGTCCCGATTCTCTAGCCGCACCGTCACGACATCAGCGCCGACGCTGGCCTTAAGCTCCGCCGGCGCTCCCTGCGCGACGATGCGTCCGCGCTCCATGATCGCCACCTCGTCCGCCAGCCGGTCGGCCTCCTCCAGATACTGTGTCGTCAGGAAGAAGGTAACCCCCTGGTTGCGATTAAGATCCTCTACGTAGCGCCAGATCGTGTTGCGGCTAATCGGGTCGAGGCCCGTGGTCGGCTCATCGAGGAAGACGACCCGGGGCTGGTGAACGAGCGCGGCGGCCAGGTCCAGGCGCCGCTGCATCCCTCCGGAATACGTACCAACGCGGCGGTCCGCCGACTCTTCCAGGTCGACGATCCGCAAGAGGTCACTAACGCGCCCCTTAAGCTCGTCTTTCGGCACGCGGTAGAGGCGCGCCTGCAGCAAGAGCGTCTCGCGGCCGGTCATCACCAGATCGAGCGACGCGTCCTGCAGCGCGACGCCCACTCGGGCACGCACCTTCGAGGCATCCTTTTCGACATCGTAGCCGTCCACCGTGGCGGTACCCTCGGTCGGCCGCAGAAGCGTCGTCAGCATCCGAACGGTGGTCGTCTTGCCGGAGCCGTTGGCGCCGAGGAAGCCGAAGATGCGGCCCTCCTCGATGTCCAAATCGATGCCGTCGACGGCCGCCAGGTCAGGTGGAAATATTCGGCGCAGGCCGTGGGCCACGATCGCAGATGTCACGACGCCGATTATATCCGGCCCACCGCCACAAACGAGGGTGACCATTGTCACAGCCACCGGACGAAGGACGACGCCGCGTTCGCGCGGGACTGTCCCCTGTCCCCTGTCACGCCGTCACCTGTCCCCTGTCACCCCGTCCCCTCGTCTCGTGCTAGACTGTGCGGGCGCTATGGCCACCGCAACGCTACCCGTGGATGACCCCGTCGTCGCTGCCTTGCTGGCCGGGCCCAACCTGGCGCGCCTCGCGTACGTCAGCGTTGGCGGGCGGCCGCGCGTGGTGCCCATCTGGTTCGCGCACAGCGCCGGCGAACTGATCATGGTCACCGGCCCCAAAGCAGACAAGTTGAAAGCGCTGGAGAAGAACCCCGCCGTCGCCGTCACGATCGACTCCTCCACGCCGCCCTACAAGGTCCTTCTCATCGAAGGCGAGGCCGCGCTCGAACCGGTCGAGGGCATGGCGCCGGAGTACCGCCAGATCGTCGAACGCTATCTCGGCGTGGCCGCGGAAGCCTACCTGCAAAATCTCCTGCCGAAGGTCAAGAAGCAGGTTCGCATCCGCATCTCGCCGCACACCTGGCGAGTGTTCGATTTCCTGAAGCGCTATCCAAAGAGCCTTCGCTAAGACGAGCAGCATCCGACGGATTCCGTAGGAGGAGACAGGTGGGCGGCTGGCAGCTGATCGGCAACTCCCGTGCGGTCGACGCGCTGGCTTCGGCTGTCTCGTCAGGCTCGCCGGCGCGGTCCTACATCTTCGCCGGGCCGGAGCGCGTCGGAAAGGCGGCGGCCGCCCTCCGTCTGGCACAGGCGCTCAACTGCGCCGAGGACAACCCGCCGTGCCTCTCCTGCGAGACCTGCCGCCGCATCGGCGTGCATGGACTCCAGATCATTGAGGAAATCGCA
>CBDTZZ010000227.1:0-2232 GCA_965365035.1 uncultured bacterium
CTTCCGCATGATTCACGACGGCGCCGCCCCTTCCGAGCAGTCGGTCATCGGGGCGGACAAGGCCGGTGCACTCGCACTTTCGAAGCACGGCACGTTCGAGCTGAAGCCGCTCCGAACGCACCTCTTCGACCCCGCACGGACTCCCTTCCTGAACACCGTGAAGTTCGACAACGTCGTGCTGCGCGATCGCCAGAGGCTATCCGACGACGGTGTAATCATCGCAATCGTATCTATCGATAGGCATACGGGTAAACCAATTGGCCGCCCAGACGTTGTATCTAGAGGATTTATAGAAGCTGACATGTCAGACAGTCTTATGGAGAGGGCCCGCGATGTCGTCGAAGAGGCGCTCGCGGGTCAGGAGCACGTGGCCGACCGGGCGGACTTTAACGCCCGGGTGCATGATGCGTTGTCTCGCTTCCTCTACAAGCAGACGAAGCGTCGGCCGATGATTCTGCCGTTCAGCGTGGAGATTTAGGCCCGCCATGCCTGTAAAAACGAAGCGGCGGACTTCGCGCCGCGCCTCATCCTATCGTCCGCGATCCAGCCCGGCCCGTAGGCGCAGCCGAAAGTCATCCGGCCGCAGCCTTTCGACGGACCCGCGGCTGATGGCGGCCGTGGCCAGCGTCGTCGTTGGTTTGATCTTCGTCTTCGCCTTCCTCGACCCGCTCGTTGGCGGTGCGGAAGCGGTCCTGCGCACGCTCGGCCTTGGTGTTGTGCTGGTGGCCGCCCTATTAGCCGCGGATATCCTCGTTGTCAGGCGTCGGACCGAAGTGAATCGGAGTTTCCTGCGCACGATCCTCGGCGCCAACATGCTGGCGCTGTTCGTTCTCGGCATCGGCGGGTTCATCAAGCCGGACTGGTCGATAGGCGCGGTGCACTTCGCCGAGGTGTCGACCGGCGGCAACCTGGGGAAGTTCTTTGCCAGCCCCGTCGGCGGCGCGGCATGGGTCTCTATTGGCATCGCGGGGGCCTCGCTAGTGTGGCCCACCAAGGCGCGGCAGGTCGTCGACGGTACTCTCGTGGCGCTGAAGTGGGTGGTCTCGCTAGAGATTCCGCAGCGGACGTGGCGAGGACTGCGATCGTTCTTCACGGGTCTAGTGCCGCAGGGCGAAGATGAGTTCGAAAAGCAGATGCAAGAAGAGCCGTACGTTCCGCAGCTGGATGAAGAGTGGCAAGAAACACCGCCGGAGGTCGTCGAGGAGACAGAGGAAGAAGCGGAGCCTGTCGCAGCGGAGGCCGAGGCTGACTCCGGGATGCTGATCACGGCGGAGCCTGAGGAAGAAAAGGCCGGCTATCAGCGCACGCTGCCGATGGGCCGCCCTTCGGGTCGTGGCTGGGAGCTGCCGCCGCTGGCCGATCTGGCCGAAGCGGCCGAGCTGGAGATACGCCCGGTCGACAACGAGGCGCGGTCGCGGCTGATCGTGGACACGCTGGCCTCGTTCGGCGTCGACTCACGCGTGGTGTCGATCAGCCAGGGACCGACGGTGACGCAGTTCGGCGTCGAGCCGGGATGGGACGTCAAGACGCGGCGCGTGAACGTGCGCGACGAGAACGGCAAGCAGGTCTTAGACAAGGACGGCACGCCTGTCTCACGCACGGAGGTGACATCCAAGACGCGCGTGCGCGTGAACAAAGTAACGAACCTGGCGAACGACCTGGCGCTGGCGTTGGCGGCGCCGACTATCCGCATTGAGGCGCCGGTCCCCGGGAAGCCGATCATCGGCATCGAAGTGCCCAACAGCACGTCGTCGTTGGTCTCGCTGCGTAGCGTGATCGAGAGCGCAGCGTTTACGAAGGCGAATGCGAAGACGAAGATCGCGATCGCGCTGGGCAAGGGCGTCTCCGGCGAACCAGTGGCCGCCGACCTCTCGAAGATGCCGCACCTGCTGATCGCCGGATCAACGGGCAGCGGCAAGAGCGTCTGCATCAACTCCATAATCGCCTGCTTCCTTCTCCACAACACACCGGAGGAGCTACGGCTCGTCCTCGTCGACCCGAAGCGCGTGGAGCTATCGACGTTCAAAAACATCCCTCACCTGGCGTTCTCCAAGGTGATCGTGGACGTCGAGGAAGTGCCGGGAGTGCTGCAGGCGGTGATCCATGAGATGGACAGCCGCTACCGGCGTTTCGCCGAAGTTGGCGTGCGAAACCTTGAGGCCTACAACAAGAGCCCCCGCGCGACGCACAAGCTGCCGCACTGGGTCGTGATCATTGACGAGCTGGCCGACC
>CBDTZZ010000228.1:0-2216 GCA_965365035.1 uncultured bacterium
GCGGCGATAGCATGGATCACCTGGGTGCCCCCGACTGCTCGGGGTGCATCTTCCGCCTCGCTAAGCGTAGAGAAGGAGCGCCATGCGCATCGTCGTCGGAGCCGACCACCGCGGCTTTCAGATGAAGAACGCCATCGCCGACTCCCTGCGCACGGCCGGCCACGACGTCACCGACGTCGGCACCGATTCCGAGGAGTCCGTCGACTATCCGGACATCGCCGTCGCCCTCGCCGCCGAGATTCAGTCCGGCAACGCCGAGCGGGGCGTCTTCGTCTGCGGCAGCGGCGTCGGCGCCTGCGTCGCCGCCAACAAGCTCGGCGGCATCCGCGCCGCCATCACGCACGACACCTACTCCGCGCACCAGGGCGTAGAGCACGACGACATGAACGTCATCTGCCTCGGCTCGCACGTCATCGGCATCGACGTCGCGCTTGAAGTGACGAAGGCGTTCGTCGGAGCAAGCTTCGACGCCCAGGAGCGCTACGTACGCCGCCTGGCCAAGGTGCGCGCCATCGAAGCCGGCAAGACCGAGACCGGCGAGACGCAAGAGATTTCGGGATAGGAGCGACCGTCATGGCCAACCCGCTAGTGGAACTAAAGAGCCAGCGACAGAGCGTCTGGTACGACAACCTCAACCGGGAGCTAGTCAAGACCGGCCTCCTCAAGCGCCTGGTCGAGGACGACGGCGTCAGCGGCGGCACGTCCAACCCGTCGATCTTCGAGAAGGCCGTCGGCGCCAGCGACGCCTACGACGAGCACCTCGCCGAGATCGTCCGCCCCGACTTCTCGCTCGACGAAACCTACGACGCGCTGACGGTGACCGACGTCGGCCTCTCCGCAGACATCTTCCGCGGCGTCTACGACGAGACGGAAGGCGCTGACGGCTACGCCTCGCTGGAGGTTTCGCCACTGATCGCCGCCGACACCGAGACCACGACGAGCGAGGCCAAGCGCCTGTTCGCCGCCCTCGGCCGCCCGAACGCGATGATCAAGATTCCGGGCACGCCGGAAGGCCTGCCAGCGGTCGAGCAATCCCTCGCCGAAGGGATCAACGTCAACATCACCCTGCTCTTCGGCGTCGACAGCTACGAGCAGGTGGCTCTGGCGTATCTCGCGGCGCTGGAGAAGCGCGCCAAGGCGGACCTGCCGCTCGACGGCATCGCCTCAGTCGCCAGCTTCTTCATCAGTCGCGTCGACTCAATGGTTGACGGCCAGCTCGAGGAGAAGATCAAGGCCGTCGAGGGCGACCTCGAACGCCGGCGCTTGAGCGCGCTGATGGGCAAGGCCGGCGTCGCCAACGCCAGGATCGCCTACGCGAAGTACCAGGAGATCTTCTCCGGCGACCGCTGGGCGAAGCTCGCAGCCAAGGGTGCTCGGGTTCAGCGCTGCCTGTGGGCCAGCACGAGCACCAAGAACCCCGAATATCGTGACGTACTTTACGTTGAGGAGCTGATCGGCCCCGATACCATCAACACCATGCCGCAGAACACCCTCGACGCCTTCCGCGACCATGGCGTCGTCGCCTCTACGCTGACGACGGGTGTCACCGACGCCAAAGCGCACGTCCGCGAGCTGGAAGCCGCCGGTATCGACTTCCGCGCCGTGACGGACGAGCTGCAGGTGCAGGGCGTCAAGCTATTCGCCGACTCCTTCGCCAAGGCCCGTGCCACGGTCGAGGAGAAGCGCAACCGCATCCTCGCCGGCTCCAAAGGGATCGGCGCTGCATCGAGGGGAGACTGACCGCGTGACTTCACCCGCGTCCTTCTTCGAGCGGCTCCAAGCGCGCGACGCGTCGCTCTGGGCGGCTGAGCCTGCCATCCAGGAGAAGATCGGCCAGCGCCTCGGCTGGTTGAACCTTCACGAATCGATGGGCGACAGCCTCGACGAGCTGCGCGGCTTCGCGGACTGGGTCCGCGAACTCGGCTTTCGCGACGCCGTCCTGCTCGGGATGGGCGGCAGCTCACTGGCCCCGGAAGTCTTTCAGAGCACGTTCGGCGCAACTACCGGCTTTCCGGCGCTGCACGTCCTGGACACCACCGACCCGCAGGCGATCCTGCGCGTCGAGAACAGGATCGACGTGCTCGCCACGCTCTTCATCGTCTCCAGCAAGTCTGGCACGACGGTCGAGACGACATCGCTGGAACGCTACTTCGCCGAACGCACCATCGACGCGTCCGGCGACACGGGCGCGCTCGACAACTTCGTCGCCGTCACCG
>CBDTZZ010000229.1:0-2206 GCA_965365035.1 uncultured bacterium
CGGCGATCGTCCGGCGATGGCGGTCGGGAACGCGAACGTGTTCGCCCGCCGTCGTCTGTGCCGGTGTGCGCTCGCCCATCTCTCCAGATTATATAGGCCGCGTTCCGCTGAGGCAGCCGTCACTGGCCCATCGTCTTGCGACGGCGTGATAGCTCCAGGGCGCCAATAACTGTCAGCCCAGCGAGAGGCACCGCGAGTGATCCCAGGAAGAAGAGGAGTGTGTTGTCGCCTTCTGCCGCCTTCGTCGTCACCTGCGCCGGTGCCGGCGTCACGTTGGCGATCTGCTGCGCGGTCGCGATCGCTCCAGCGACTATCAGTGAGGCGCTGCCCAGCTCGCGGCCCTCAGTTGATGGCGGCCCTGACGCTCCGGGAGCCGCTGGGACCTTCGCGAACGACAATGAATCGAAGTAGGCGAACGCTGTCGCAGCGCTCGCCGGTCGCAGCATCAGGCGCAGCTTGCCGGACTGAGCGTCCGCTGGTGCTTCGATGGCCCCCGTGCTGAGGTGCTGGAACGCCGCCGTAGCCGACGATGTCTCGGGTGAGTCTTGCGATGTGATCAACGAGCCTGTGCCGTCGGCGCTGGCGTACCAGGACACTCGCAGGAACGCTTGCGGCGTGGCTGATCCCGTCGCGCTGGATGCGGTGAACTCGTAGGTCCGGCCTGCCTCGACCGTCACGACTTGATACGCCCACTTGGTCAACTTGGTGCGTGAAACGAACTGCAGTGCCAGGTCTCCGTCGACGTGCGCCGTGTCGGTTGCTGCGCAGAACGAGAAGGGGGCCAAGGGCAGTGGGGCGAAGCAAGGGGGCCGCCTCTTTCTGGTCTTTACGTTGGGCATTCTAGCGGTGTGAGTGATTCGTGAAGAGTCCGGGCGGGTTGGGGAGGTTTGATGCCGTCCTATGTGGATTTGTGGATGACCTGTGGCCAACCCGAATCATCCTCGCGATTAGCGTGCGCTTCCGCGAACGGAGGACAGAGTTGGCTCCTGTTGGCTGAGACCCGTCGCTACTGGCCGAGACGTCGGTTGTCGGCTTTGACGTCGCCGCCGCTGGGGGCGTAGATTGACCCTGCTTCCCGGACGGAAGCCCGGCAGACCCGGTGGAAGGGACTCAGGAGCGGAAGGGCGACCCGACGCCCGAGAGACCTGGACGAAGGGGCAGCGGGGCGGCTGGAAGGGAAGCGTTTCGCTTGCAGGGCATCAGCCGCGTCGCGCACTAAATCGGCGACAAGGTCGCACCAGACGCAAGTGCTATAGTGGAAAGGCCTGCCTGACGTTCCTACCAGCGTCTTGGTGTGGCAACTATCGGTTGATGCGGAGTTAGCGAATGTAGAAAGGCGGGACCGACACGAGCAGCACACTGTACATCGGAAATTTGGCACACGAAACGACGGAAGCAGACCTCCTTACCGAGTTCACCCCGTTTGGGAAGATCGTCTCCACGAAGGTAATGAGCGACCGACGTGGCCGTGCGAAGGGCTTTGGGTTCGTCGAGATGGCGGACAAGGAGTCGGCGCGGGAGGCGATGGAGAAGTTGCGCGGCAAGGAGTTGAACGGGCGGACGATGGACATCGTCCTCGAAGACCGCAAGAACCGTAAGGGCGGCGGCCGCCGGCGCCGCTAGCCGACGGCTCGAAGCAACGACTCACAGCTGACGAAAGGCGGCCGGCGCGACGCCGGCCCGGACACTCAGGCAGCCATCGACGCTAGCGTCACTCCATGCCTGCGGCTTGGAGGAATCCAGGCCGGTCGTCGCGGAAGACCAAGATCGGCGGCGGCGGGATGCCGATTCGGCTCGTAGTGATATAGGATAATGCCGCTATGGAGCCGCAGATTCAGTACGCGAAGACGAGCGACGGTGTGAGTATTGCGTACTACACGAGAGCGGGATCCGCTGCGACTTTCTCGATAGACGCTATGGTACGCACGCACTAGCGAGTTTTATCTCAAAGAGGAGAAAGAGATGCCTTTCGAACCAGATGAATCGCTCTTGACCGCGGCGAGAGACTTGGGGCCGCTCATCCGGAAACACGCGGACGAAGCAGAGAAGCAGCGACGCCTCTCGAAGCCAGTCTTAGAGGCTTTGCATGACGCAGGTCTCCTAAAGATGGGGACGCCCAAATCTCTTGGAGGCCTAGAGTCGGATCCCATTACCCGCGCGCTCGTCGTCGAGGAAGTCGGTCGTCACGACTCCGCGGCCGGCTGGA
>CBDTZZ010000230.1:0-2185 GCA_965365035.1 uncultured bacterium
GGAGGATTCGTCCATCAAACGAAGGTGCTAGCCAGGCGTCTCGCTCTGGCCTGAGGCTGACCCGCCGGCGGATGCATCGCCGGCGGGTGGCGCCGGCGGCGGTGTCGGCTCCCGGCTGAAGTCGACGCTGACCTCGGCGCGCCCGTCTTCATCCGTCTCGAAGAACTGCTCCGCGGTGAAACCGAACATGCCGGCAATGAACACGGCGGGCACGACCTGGATGCGGTTGTTGTAGCCGAGGACGTTGGAGTTGTAGAACTGGCGAGCGAAGGCGATCTTCTCCTCGATGTCGGAGAGTTCGGTCTGGAGCTGGCGGAAGTTGCCAGCGGCCTGCAGCTCTGGATAGTTCTCGGCGACGGCGAAGAGGTGCCGCAGGGCGCCCGTTAGCATGTTGTTCGCCAGCGCCTGGTCTTGCGGGCCGCCGTCCTGCTGCGCCTGCTCCAGCATCGAGCGGGCTCGGGTCACTTCTTCGAACGTCCCGCGCTCGTGCTCAGCGTATCCGCGCACCGTTTCTACGAGGTTGGGCACGAGGCTCGCCCGGCGCCTGAGCTGGACGTCGATGCCGGACCAGGCCTCTTTGACGCGGTTTCGCGACCGCACAAGGCCGTTGTACATCCCGACGAACACCATCACGATGACGACGACGACGGCGAAGATGATTGCGATGATGATCAGCGTTGCCATCCAGACCTCCCGAGTCGGCGCGCTGGCCTCTAGCGTTGATGGACGATCGACCCGATTGTATCAGCGGACAAGCGCCGGAAACACCTTGACCTGCGGCGTCGTGGGCACCAATCTGGTCGCATGCCGCCCCGCATGCGCGTCCGCGAGTTCATGGACAGGATCGAAGAGGAGACTGTGGCCGCGCTCCCGAAGGCGCTGCGCGAATCGTGCACTCACCGCGTCCGCTTCGTCTGGTTCCAGCTGCACTTCCACTCGCCGAAGGTGCACTATGAGGTCTGCCTGACGCGCAAGACAGAGCGCATCGAGATCGGTCTGCATTTCGAAGGGCCGCACGACTTCTCCTACCGCTGGGCAGAACTGATCGCGCCCTACATGCCGGAGATTCAGGCACGGTTGGGACCGCAGCTTGAGCTTGAGGAGTGGACGGCGTCCTGGGCGCGTCTGCACGAGACGATCCCCTACGACCCGCCATCAGCCGCCCTGGCCTCCGAGATCGCCGAGCGGCTGTCGAGCATCATCTCCGTCTGCCAGCCGATCGTTGAGCGCGAACGGGCGAACATCACGCCCGAACTGGAAGCGCAGGAGCAGAAGAGGGGCCGCCCGGGCCGCTACTCGCGCCGCCGCCGGGCGCGCTCGGCGTAGGTATAGTCCGGACGCTCGGTGGGTGCTCCGCTCGTTGGTTCGATACCTCACCACGAGCGGGACGGCACGCCGGTGCAGCGAGTTCCGTCCCGCTCGTCCTGAGGCTCTCGAAGGATGAGCGGAACACCCAAGCTGGCGCTGCCTGGACCGCTAGTCACCCGGCTGGCCGAGGCGAGCGATCATCCCCATGACGCCGGCCCGGTCGCCCAGTTCGGCTTCGGCGAGGCGCATGTAGCTTAACGGCTCGTCCAGCGCCCGATCGCGCATCGTCTCCTCCGCACGAGGGAGGAAGAGATCCTTAGCCTGCATGACGCCGCCGCCGAGAACGATCGCCTCGGGGCTGAGCAGGTTGACGGCGTTGGCCAGCGCGATCCCCAGGAAGTACCCCGCGTCTTCGTAAATGGCGATGCTCGCCGCGTCTCCCTGGCGCGCAGCGTCGGCGACGAAACGTGCGCCGAGGCGGCCTTCGCGCTCTTTGATAGCGGCCAGGGCGGATGAGTCTCCGCGGTCCACGGCCTGCTCCGCCCGGCCGGCGATCGCCGTACCGGAAGAGAGCGACTCGAGGCAGCCGCGCTTGCCGCAGCCGCAGGGCGGGCCGTCCGGGTCGACGATCGTGTGACCGATCTCTCCGGCGGAGCCTTTGGCGCCGCCGTAGAGGCGCCCGTCGGCGATGATGCCTGCTCCGACGCCGGTGCTTACCGTTATGTAGAGCATGTGCCGCGTGCCGCGCCCGGCTCCGAAGACGTTCTCGCCGAGTGCGGCGGCGTTGGCGTCGTTTTCCAGGCGGACGGTGAGGCCAAGGCTCTCTTGCAGCATTTCGACGAGTGGCACATCCCGCCAACCGATCAGCTGTGGCGCC
>CBDTZZ010000231.1:0-2175 GCA_965365035.1 uncultured bacterium
GGCCGACGGCACAACTTCAACAACAATCACTTTTTATCTCTATAACGTCACTTCGCTTCACGGGGTTCTCCTCTGGTAAGGGTAAGACGACACGCGGTCGCCATTGTTACTACATCAGGCTGGCCAGGATGGAGGGGCAAAGGCAGTGAATTATGGGGACAAACGCCGGTTTAGCGGATGGCGCCAGCAGCGGACCCCCGTGGCGAGCGCCGTGAGCGACGGCCTCTAGAGAACGGCCGAAGGGCCTTAGTGGGAGATGGTCGGGGTGGGCGGATTCGAACCGCCGGCCTCACGGTCCCGAACCGTGCGCTCTAACCTGACTGAGCTACACCCCGATCAGCGTTCTCGCAGCGCGGGCGCGCGCCTTCACAAGCGAAACCGCCGGTCGCACCGGCGGCATCGCAAGGTTACCAGACCGCCTATAGGCTGTCGAGGCTGATTGCTGGCCCCGAAGGCGGCGGTTACACTGGCGGCAACGCCTCGCCCGAGGGGCAGGCCGGACGCCAGATGCAGTCAACGATTTCAGGCCGCGGCTTCCTCTTCAACGTCAATCTCGTCTTCCTATCGCAGGTTGCGATATATGGGCTCGCCTTCGTCCTGCGCATCATCCTCGCGCGCGGCCTGGGCGACGACGGCCTGGGCACCTACTCGCTCTTCTTCGTCGCCGTGTTGGTGGCGGGCGGCATCGGCAACCTGGGCATCGGCCTGGGCAACGTCTACTTCCTCAACAAGGGATCCTATTCTTACCGCACGTTGCTGGCGGGCAGCCTCACGACCTTCGGCGTGATGTCGATCGTCGGCTGGTTGGTAATCGGGGCCTGGGGCCTGGTCAGCGGCGCTGACCTCTTCGTCCAGGACGAGACATACTGGCTTTACGCGGCCGCGCTGCCCGCGATCATCGGCTACACGATCTTCACCTCGTTCCTGCACGGTTCCAGCCGCTTCGTGGCGCTCAGCCTGGTCGCCATCACCCAGGGTGTCCTCGCCGTGATCGGCACTGGCGTGCTTCTGGCCGTGGACGATCTTGACGTCGGTAACGCGATCGCAGTCTGGTCCGTGTCGTTCCTCGTCGCGGATGTCGTCACGCTGGCCTTGATCTTGCCGGGAAATCTGGACATCGGCCGGGTCATCCGGCCGCCGCTTGACGTGCTCTGGGAGCAGATCAAGTACGGCGCGCAGGGCCAGGCCGCGAACATGGCGGCGCTCTTCAACTACCGCTTCGACCTGTTCCTCGTGGCCGCCTTCGTCTCGACGGCCGGAGTAGGCCAGTACGCCGTCGCCGTCGGGCTTGCCGAGAGCGTGTGGTGGATCTCGTCGGCGATATCGATGGTGCTGCTGCCACGACTGACGGCTATGGACAAGGAGGACGCCGACGAAGTGACGCCGATCATCAGCCGCAACACGCTGCTCATCAGCGTGCTGGCGGCGATCGCCCTGATCGCCGTGGCGCCAGTGGCGATCCAGGTGCTCTTCGGCAGCGACTTCTACCCGGAGTCGTTCCTGCCGCTCGTGCTGCTGATGCCGGGGATCATCGCGGCCAGCGCAACGCGTGTGCTGGGAAGCTATCTCTTCAGCCGGGGCAAGATCATCTTCACGACGTTCGCCACGTTCATCGCGCTGGGGGTGACGATCGGGGCAGACCTGGCGCTAATCCCGCTGTGGGAGATCGAGGGCGCCGCTGTCGCTTCGTCGATCGCCTACACCGTGGCGCTGATCGCAACGGTGTACTGGTACCGGCGTGAATCGGGACGAGGCATCGCCGAGGCATTGATCTGGCGGCCAAGCGACATCGGCTACTACACAGCCGCCCTCAAGCGCGCGCTTGGCCGGCGCAGCGAGGACGAGGGATCAAGCGCCGAGACGCTGCCGCAGGACGAGCCAAACGAAGACGGGTAGCGCCAGCTGCCGCCGCAGTCGAGAAGGCTGGCGCAGCAAACGAAAGAGCCACTCCAGGCCGACGCGCCGCATCCAACTGGGAGCGCGGGCAGTCGCGCCAGAGATGAACGAGAACGATCCGCCCTCGGCGACGGCGACGCGCAGGTTTAGCCGCGGCAGGTTCTCGGCGATCCACTCCTCCTGACGTGGGAAGCCCATGGCGACCAGCAGGACGTCCGCCGGCGTGGCGTTGATCGCCTCGATCACAGCCTCTGTGTCCGAGCTGCGGAAGTAGCCGTC
>CBDTZZ010000232.1:0-2172 GCA_965365035.1 uncultured bacterium
GAGAGGTAGACGAAGAGGTCGGGCCCGTTGCGGACGGAGAAGTCCTCCAGTCGCAGGAGGTAGACGCCCGGCTCCTCCTCGATGAGGAGCGCTGTGCCGCTGCCGGTGTGAAAATCGTCCGCGTCCTCGAACTGGCCCTGGTTGACGACGTGCGGCTCGAAGCCGGAGGCCGGCGAGTCGTTAGCGGTAGCCGTTGGCGCGCCGTCGGGCTCGGTGTCCGGGGCTGCTGCGATAGGCGGGTTGGTGGAGGCCAGGGCGCTGTCGTCGCAGCTGTCGGAGCCAGACCCTGCGCCGGCGATCGGACTCGCTTCGCAGACGGTGTTGCGCTCCCAGAGCGGCGAGAGAAAGTAGTCGCCGAGGGGGATCGCGACGACGAGGAAGATGACGAGTGCCGCGCCGCTGATCAGGCGGTGCTTCCAGGCGATGACGTGCCAGCCGAGGCGGTAGGCGACGGCGAGCGCGGCGATGAAGGCGATCGCGAAGGCGATAGTGAGCGGATAGCGATAAGGGTAGAGGTCTTCCGAGAGGATGCGCTCGAAATCGCCGGCGATGTCCATATGCTGCTGCAGGTTACCAGAGGGGGCGGCGGAGGGTGTTACAAATGCTACAGAGGCGAGAGGGATCGCAGATTCGCTGGCTCCTTGCCGCCGTGATAGGGCGTCTGTATGATTGGTGACGAATTACACAATCCGCCGACGCTATGCGCAGAAGGACGTCTTGATTGTTCTCTCAGGCCTCGCATAACTCCCGTTTGTCCGCGGTCGGGCCGGTCGCCGGCAGCGCGGAGGTTCTGGCGCGCATCTCGGAGCTGATCGCCGACCTCAAGCCAGACGACGTTGAGCTGCTGAAGGGGCTGCACCGCGTTCAGCACGAGTTCGGGTACATCCCCAAGGAAGCGATGCCGTTACTTGCGGCGCAGTTCAAGACGACGCCGGCGATCATCTTCGGCACCGTCGATTTCTATTCGGAGCTGCGTCAGAAGCCGCCGGCGGAGAACGTCGTCGGCTGGTGCAGCGGGCCCGCCTGCCTGCTAAAGGGCTCGCTGGGCATCCGGCGGGCGCTGGAGGCAACGCTGGGCTGCGCGATGAACGAGGCGTCCGGCGACGGCAAGTATGAGCTGCAGCTCGTGCAATGTGACGGCACGTGCCAGCTGGCGCCGCTGATTCGCAGCGAAGGGCGCTACCTGGGGCCGCTGTCGTCGAGCGAGGCGATCAAGTTCGCGCGGCGGCTGAAGGGCGAGCCAGAGATGCGCGAGCCGCCGGCCGCAGAGCCGGACGCGGCGGCTGTAGAGGCGAGCGAGTAGTGACGGCTTACCAGGTGTTGCGAGAGGCCGCAGAGACGGCCTGGGCGCCGTTCGGACGGCCCTCGAAGACGCTGATCCGGGTGAACCTCGGTACTTGCTCGCTGGTTGTGGGAGCGCAGGAGACGCTGGATGCGATCAGGACCGCGGTACAGGCTGGAGAACTGGACGCCGACGTGATGGCGACCGGCTGCGCCGGCCTTTGTTTCGCCGATCCGCTGGTGGAGGTGACACAGCCGGATGGGCCGACGGTTCTGTACCGCCAGGTGACGGCGGATCGTGTGGGAGCGCTGGTCAAGAGCATCGCCGCCGGAACGATGGCGAATGAGATGGCGCTGGCTGTAGCGGCGGATGAGCCGCTGGGCGACGTGCCACCGCTGGAGTCGTTGCCGTTCAGGCAGGGGCAGGTGCGGCGGCTGATGGCGAACTGCGGCGTGACGGATCCTCTGGAGATCGACCACTACCTGGCGCGCGGCGGCTACGAGGGGCTGAACAAGGCGCTGCGCATGGAGCCGGAGAATGTGGTCGCGGAGATGCTGGATTCGGGGCTCTGGGGCCGCGGCGGAGCAGCCTTTCCGACGGGCCGTAAGTGGGAGTTCCTGCGCATGGCGGAGCGCCACCCGAAGTACATCATCTGCAACGCCGACGAGGGCGATCCCGGTGCCTTCGTCAATCGCAACATCATGGAGAGCGACCCCCACTTGCTGCTGGAGGGCGTAATCATCGCCGGCTTCGCGAGCGGCGCGGACCGCGGCTTCATCTACATCCGGGACGAGTACCCCGTACCGGTGGAGCGCATGGAGAAAGCGATCGAGGCGGCGTACGCCAACGGGCTGGCGGGAAAAGACATCCTGGCGAGCGGCTTCGATTTC
>CBDTZZ010000233.1:0-2143 GCA_965365035.1 uncultured bacterium
GCCTCCCATTTCCCCATCTCTTCCGGCGACATATCGATCAGCTTCTCGTCCAGGTAGAGAAGTAGCATGTAGCGCATCGTGTCCTCCTTCTTGCTGTAGATGATCAGCGTTCGAGCCGCTGTCAATCAAACTACGAGCGGGGCGGGCCCGAATCGACAGCTCTGGGCGGGCCGGAGCGAACGATCTGCGAAAACTGCGGCTCCATCAGGCCGCCTCAGCTCGTCATGCCGCCGAGGCCGACGAGGGCGCGGCCGTGCTCGATCTCGCCCATGTGGCGCAGGCCGTGCTGGTAGATGAAGCACTCCAGCACCTCGAGCTTGCGGATCGGGTTGCCCGGCCCGACGACGATACCGCAGAAGATGTTCTGCATGTTCGGCGGCAGCTGCGGAATCATGACCTCCGACAGTATCTCAGGCGTGATCGTATCCAGCACCTGATCTGCGCGGGCGATGACGGCGGACTGATACGCTTTCCAGGCGTCGAGGTCGCCGAAGCGTTGCGCCTGCATCTCCTCGACGGTCTCCTCGCGGCCCATGGCGTCGACGGTGACGCCGATCTTCTCAGCCCAGCCGCCGCTGACCCAGAGCAGCGGCTCCCGCAGGAAGGGAGCGCTGATCGACTGGTCCTGCGCGCGCATGAAGTGGCTGAAGCTGAAAGCGATCGGCAGCACGCCTTCGCGCTCGTGGTGGTTCACCTGATCGAGCGTCATGTCGCTGATCGCGCGTTCGTAGATCGTGTTCATGGCGCGGATGCGGTTGCGCAGGGACTGGAGGAACATCTCGGTGTCTAACATCGCCGCTATTCTACCGCGTATAATCCGTCGTGCTCAGTCAGTTAGAGGAGGCCGATCATGCAACAAGGCACGTTTCGCGGATTCGAGGTCGCGGTTCAGGACCCCGGGATCGCCACCGTTACGTTCAACCAGCCGGACCGGCTGAACGGCATGACACAGGGGCTCAAGCGCGACCTGATCGAGATTCTGGCGGAGGCGCAGATGGACGACGGGATTCGCGTCGTCGTCATCACCGGCTCCGGACGCGCCTTCTCGGCCGGCGACGACATCACGGGCCGGCCGCTGAGCGGGACCGGCGCCCAGCCGCTGGTGCCGGACATCGGAACCGGCCACGACACGCCGATCGGCACGTACGAGGGGTTGAGAGTGCTCTCGCAGACGCTGAACCTGGCGGTGCGCAACCTCGACAAGCTCTCGATCGCGGCCGTTAACGGCGTGGCGATCCAGACGGGGCTCTCGCTCGCCCTTTCCTGCGACTTCCGCATCGCCTCGACGGAGGCGCGGCTGGGCAGCGGCACGTTGCGCTTCGGCCTGATGCCGGACGAGGGCGGACAGTTCTTGCTGCTGCAGATGATGGGCCTGCCGAAGACGATGGACTTCCTGATGCGCAACCGCATCGTCTCGGGAGAAGAGGCGCTGGCACTCGGTCTCGTGCACGAGGCGGTGCCGCCGGAGCAGCTGATGGACCGCACGCTGGAGCTGGCGCGCGAGCTAGCCGACGGCCCGCAGGTGGCGATGCGGCTGCTGAAGCGCAGCGTCTACAACGCCGCGGAGCAGACGTTCGCCCACGCGCTGGACGACATCGCCGCCAAGACGGCGATCTCGGATCACCACCCGGACGCGCGCGAAGGCATCGTCGCCTTCCGCGAGAAGCGCAAGCCGAAGTTCAACCAGCGCTAGCCGGCGAGCGCGCGTTCGAGGCCGTTCTCGTAGGCGTCGCGGAGGTCGGCGAGCGGCAGGTCGATGGGGCCGAGGCGGAAGCGGTCGTCCGCCGTCACGTCGCCGATGTATTCGAGGGGGACGTTCATGCTCGACGCTATGCCGACGAGTTCGTCGCGCTTCTCCGGCTTGATGGCGACCACGATGCGCGACTGGGCTTCGCCGAAGAGCGCGGCGTCCAGCCGGTTGCCGACGACGGCGGCCACGGCGTCGAGCCCAGCGTCCGCCGCCAGGCACATCTCCGCCAGCGTCACGGCCAGGCCACCGTCGGAGCAGTCGTGCGCGGCGGTGGCGATATCCTGGCGGATGGCGGCGAGGGCGGCGCGCTGCACTCGCCCCTCCAGCTGCAGATCGATCTCCAGGCGGCCGACGAGCTTCCCGTGCTCCAAGCGCAAGTACTCGCTCGCGCTC
>CBDTZZ010000234.1:0-2098 GCA_965365035.1 uncultured bacterium
CTGTTCATCCGGGGCGATGACGTTTCCGCGCGACTTCGACATGCGCTGACCGTCGGGGCCCAGTATCTGGCCCTGGTTGAACAGCCGCTTGAACGGCTCGTCACCCTGCACGACGCCCAGGTCGCGCATCACCTTCCAGAAGAAACGTGCGTAGAGCAGGTGCATCACTGCGTGTTCGGCGCCGCCTGTGTACTGGTCGACGGGCAGCCAACGCTTCGCCAGATCTGGGTCAACCGGACCGCCGTCATAATCCGGGCTGAGATAGCGCACGAAGTACCAGTTGGAGTCCATGAACGTGTCCATGGTGTCCGTCTCGCGCTTGGCGGGGCCGCCACACTTGGGGCAATCAACGTTGACGAATCCCTTGTCCTTGGCCAGCGGTGACTCCCCGGTCAAGGCGAATTTGGCCGCTTCAGGGAGCACGACTGGCAGGTCGCTCTCCGGCACGGCCACGGGGCCATCAGTGGGGCAGTGGATGATCGGGATCGGCGTACCCCAGTAGCGCTGCCGCGAGATCAACCAGTCGCGCAGCCGGTAGGTTACCTGCCGCTCGCCCCAGCCCTGCTCCTCCGCGTAGGCGATGATTGCCTCTTTGCCCTCCTCGTTCGGTAGGCCATCGAAGCGGCCGGAGTTCACCATCACGCCCGGTTCAGTATTCGCTTCTTCGAACGGCGTCCCGTCCCAGTCCGGCGGCGCGATCACGACCGGACAGCCGAGGCCCATCTTGCGGGCGAAGGCGAAGTCACGCTCGTCGTGTGCGGGCACGCCCATAACGGCGCCGGTGCCGTACCAGAGCAGCGCGTAGTCGGCGATCCAGATCGGCACACGCTCGCCGTTGAAACGGTTGACGCAGTAGGCGCCGGTGAAGACGCCCGTCTTCTCGCGCTCGACGTTGAGACGCTCGATCTCCGTCTGGTGGCGGGCCTGCTCGATGTATGCTTCGACTTCCGCCTTGTGATCGGGCGTCGTGATCCGCGGCACCAGAGGATGCTCCGGCGCCAGCACCATCGAAGTTACGCCGAAAATGGTGTCGGGCCGCGTCGTGAAGACGCGAATCTCCTTCTCCTCTACGCCCGGAACGTCCAGCTCGAAGCTCGCCTCCAACCCCTCGGAGCGACCGATCCAGTTCGTCTGCATCCGCTTGACCGGGTCGGGCCAGTCCATGTCCTCGAAGTCCAGAAGCTCGTCGGCGTAGTTACGGATGCGGAAGAACCACTGCTCCAGATCGCGCTGGATGACGGCCGTACCACAGCGTTCACACTCGCCGTTCACCACTTGCTCGTTCGCCAACACTGTCTGGTCGGTGGGACACCAGTTCGCCGGCGCCGTCTTGCGGTAGGCCAGGTCACGCTCGAACATCTTGACGAAGAACCATTGGTTCCAGCGGTAGAACTTTGGGTCGGCGGAGATTGCTTCGTGCGAGAAGTCGAACATCGCGCCCATGCGGCGCAGCTGGCCGCGCATGCGGTCGATGTTGTCGTAGGTCCACTTGCGAGGGTGGATTCCGTGCTTGATTGCAGCGTTCTCGGCGGGCAGGCCAAAGGCGTCGAAGCCGATCGGGAAAAACACGTGCTTACCGCGCATCTGCTGATAGCGGGCCGCAGCGTCCGAAGGCGACATCGCGTACCAGTGGCCGACGTGCAACTCGCCTGACGTGTAGGGCAGCATGGTCAGGAAGTAGAACTTCTCGCCGGCAGCGTTCAGGTCAACGCGATGCAGCTCGTCGCCTTCCCAGCGTTCCTGCCACTTCTTCTCCACTGCCGGTGGGTCGTAGCGTTCGGTCTTAGGTTCCGCCGTCTGTCCCATGTCAGTCCTCGTCCTTGATGGGCTCGTCTCCGTCTTCATCGTCCCGTGCCAGGGCGCGCCGCAGCCCTTCTTCCTTGGGCGCGATCGCCCGTTCGAAGCGTCTGGTGAGCGGACTCGCCTCCAACACGATGAAGAGGAGCACGGCGCCGGCGATGGCGACGATATAGAGCTCCACTCCAATCGCCATGCCCAACGCTGCCACCGCCCAGATCGTCGCCGCCGTGGTGATACCGCGCACGGTATAGCCTTCGCGGAAGATCAGGCCGGCGCCGATGAAGCCGATGCCGGCCAC
>CBDTZZ010000235.1:0-2095 GCA_965365035.1 uncultured bacterium
TCCGGACCGCATTAAAGAGCCTGTTGACACGATATCACGAACCGCCGGCCCGACTGCACGCCCTGGGCGACCTCCGTCGCCAGCTTGCGCAGCTGCCCGGCGAACGCGCCCGATGCAGCGAAGGGCAGCCGGATGGCGTCGCCGTCTTCGGCGCCTTGTTGGCCCTCTTCGGGCATCGCCCAGCGAGCGAGCGTCAGCACACGGCCCGTCGCCTCGATCTGGCGACGGATTTGTGGCCATGTTTCGAGTGCTGACGGCAGGCCGTAAGGTATTTCGCCGGCGGCCTCCAGCTCCTTACGGGTCGCTTCGCCCTGCGCTTCGGCCTCCTCGATCGCCGTTTGCACGTCTGCCGACTCGTCCACGATCAGGAGCGCACCCTCGGGTAGGTGATCGAGGAGCGAGCAAGGCGCGAGGAACTGGACGTAGAAGTCGCGTTCCTTGAACGACGCGCCGTCCTGCAGCAGAGTCAGCTCTTCCTCGATCCGTGAACGCGCCTCGTCCGGCATCTTCTTGAGTCCGAGCTTCGACAGAGGGTCGAGCCAATCGTCGGCCGCGGACGGCAGCAGCTCCTGCGCTGGCACGATGCGTGCTTCCTCAATCGATTTCGACGTGCGCTGGGTCGAGGCGCTGAAGGAGCGGATGCTCTCGATCTCGTCGCCGAAGAACTCGATGCGTAGCGGCGCTCGCTCCGTCGGTGGGAAGACGTCGACGATGCCGCCGCGGCGACTCGCCTCACTGGCCTCCTGGACGAGAGGCTCCATCGAGTAGCCAAGGCGCGCCAGCTCTCGCAGAAATGTCTCCATCTCAAGCTTCTGCCCGGGCCGCAGATCCAGCACAGAGCGGGTGAGGTCATCCGGCGAGAGCGTGCGCTGGGCCACCGCCAGCGCCGACGCCACGATCACGCAAGGTCGTTCCTCGGCCAGGGCGATGACGGCGTTCAGGCGATCGCGCACCGTGTCGCGGTCGGGCGCCAGGCGCTCGTATGGCAAGGCGTCGCGCTCCGGAAAGAAGAGCACGCGCTGCGTGTCGCCAGCGGCCGGACCGAGCCAGGCCGCGAGTTCCTCGGCGAGCACCTCGGCGCGGGCTGGGCGTCCGGTAAGGACGAGGACGGGGCGCTCCTCGTCGGCCACGAGCGCGGCGAGCGTGGCGGGTTTGGCGGCATCGTTGACGCCGGCTACAGCGTGCGCGGGCTTATCTCGCCCAGACGGGCGGGACAGCGCCTCTCTCAGGCGCCCCAGGCCAGCTGTCTCGTCGATGGTCGAAAGTAGTGCGGAAAGGTCCATTTGTTTGCGGCGAATAACGCTTTTAGGGGCCTCGACCGATCGAGGCCCCATCCGGGTGCTATTCGCTTGCCGTTATTGTACCGCGCTACTTGTTGTACTTGTTCATCGCGTCCTCGACGCCGTCTGTGATGATCATCTCCACTGCTTCGGTGGCGCGCTTGGCGGCATCTTGCAGCGTCTTCACCATCTCGGGGGAAGGATCGCTCAGTACGTAGTCCGCCACGTGCTTCGACTCCCACGTCGGCTCGCCATCGACGTGCGGCCGGCCGATGCCGACGCGAATGCGGGAGAATTCCTGGCTGCCGGCGGCGGCGATGATCGACTTGATGCCGTTGTGGCCGCCGCTGCCTCCGCCCGGCTTGATACGCACGCGGCCGGCCGGCAGGTCGAGTTCGTCGTAGACGACGATGAGGTGTGTGGGGTCGATCTTCCAGCGGCGCAGGGCCGGTCCGATCGCCTCGCCGCTCTTGTTCATGTACGTCCGCGGCTTGAGCAGGACGGTGGGCACGCCGCGCACCTCACCTTCGCCCAGCGTGGCCAGCGTCTTCGCCTTGATCTTGATGCCGTGCAGCCGCGCCAGGCGGTTGATGCACCAGTAGCCGACGTTGTGACGGTTGTGCGAGTACTCAGCGCCGGGGTTGCCCAGGCCGGCAATTAGCCAGCGGTCATTGGCCACGTCGCCATTCTACGGGAGACGGGTGACAGGTGACAGTAGTCGGGAGACCGGTGACATGGGACCGGTGACAGGGGACACTGCACGAGGGAGAGCTACGTCGTCGGCTCGTCGTCGTTGCCGCGTATCGCCCTGTGCA
>CBDTZZ010000236.1:0-2083 GCA_965365035.1 uncultured bacterium
CTCTTGGCCGCGGCGCGCTTCTGCGACTCGGGCACCGTGGGCGCATCGAGGAGGAAGCTCTCGACCTTGCCCCGGACGCAGGCGTTGTAGTGAGCGTAGAACGGCAGCACGTCCGGCAGATCTGCGTCGGCGGCTTCCTCCATGTAGTGATCCGTGAAGGCCGCCGCCAGGTCCGGCCGGCCGCGGTACTCCAGATCCATCATCAGAAACGACACGTCACGGGCGACATCAACGTGCGTGATGCGGCGGTTGAACTCCACGCAATCGAAGATGCAGATGCCGTCGGGGCCAGCCTTCGGATCGACGAAGCAAACGGCGTCGGAGCGCAGATCGGAGTGGCACTCGCGAATGCGCCGCTCGTCGACTCGGCGCTGCATCACATCGGCCCGTCGCGCGTAGAACGCCTCGATATAGTTGCGCAAGATGCGGTCCTGCTCCTCCGTGATCGTGCGGCCGATGAACGGCGTCCACTGTTGGACGTTCTCACGCACGTTGAAGCGGATCGCCCAGTCGCCGTAAGCGGCGATCCGGGCGCTGGTGGCCGCCCCGGCCTGGTGGAACGGCACCAGCTTCTCGGCCACGTCCTTCAGCATCGGCTTCGTCACGGCGTTGCGCTCCAGCAGGCGGTGCATCATCCGTTCCTCAGGCAGACGGCGCATGAGGACCGCGTACTCGACGATGCGCCCCTTCGGCCGCTCCCCCTCTTGCTCCACCGCATCGACGCGGTAGCCGTCACGGGTCTTGCGAACTGGGACCACGCCAATGTACGTGTCGGAACACAGGCGGCGGTTTAGTTTCAGTTCGCGCTGGCAATAGTAGCGGCGCTTGCCGAGCGTTGAGTAGTCAAGGAAGCCGAAGTCGACAGGCTTCTTGATCTTGTAGACAAAGTCGCGCGTCAGAAGGACGTACGAGATGTGCGTCTGGATGAGCTGGATGCGACCGGTGGGGTGGGGATAGGCGCCGGCGCTAAGGAGCCCCTGGATGACGGGCGGAAGGTCGGATGCGGGCACGGAGCCAGTATACGAGGGTCGCCTGCCCGGAGGACAGCCATCTGGCACGCGACAAATCGTCAGCGGTGGTGTAGGCTTGGCGCCACCAGAAGAACTCGCCGGGCATCCGGCGCATTAGAAGCGGAGGCACGTCGCCCTATGGGTGTCTTTCATCTGCAATGTAAAAATCGGGGTCACACGACCCCGATTTGTTGTTTTTATGAGGACTGGAGGAACCGTTGAGGGCAGAGATCAAGTCCGCCGTCGCCGAGATTCGTGCGGACAGAGACAAGGGAGCCCGCCAACTCTCCCTGACAGCGCTCGAAGCACTGCAAGGCGTCGCCGACGGCCTGCCGGGCGAAGAGCTTCGCGATAGCTGCCGCAAGTTGGCCATGGCGCGACCAATGATGGCGGCCATTGAAAACGCCGTCGCCGCGGTCTGGAGCCGCTATCTCGAGACTGGCGACGGTCCGGCTTCCGTCACGGACACGATCGAAGCGATCAGCACCGCGCCCGAAGGGATGGCGCTGGCCGCCCGAAAGGTGATCCCGACCGGAACTGTGATGACCTACAGCTACTCATCCACGGTCATCGAGCTGCTGACGCGTGTGAAGCCGCGGCGCGTGATCATCTCGGAAGCGCGCCCAACGAACGAGGGCATCCGCGTAGCGAAGGCGATGGTGAGAGCCGGCATCTCGATGACGATGATCACCGAGGCGCAGATGGCGCTTTTCGTGAACGAAGCTGACGCCGTCATGGTCGGCGCCGACTCGATCCTGCCGGAAGGTGACTTCATCAACAAGATAGGGACGCGAATGCTGGCTCTGGCCGCACACGATGCCGGAGTCCCCTTTTACACAGCCGCCGAGACGCTGAAAGTGACCGCCCCCAGTGAGCCGATGCCGTTCGCCCCGGAAGAAGGGCCGACGAAGGAAGTCTGCTCCGAAAACTGGCTCGAAGTGCGCAACGTATATTACGAAGTAACGCCGGCGCGCCTCGTCACGAGCTACATCACGGAGCAGGGCGTCCTGGACCCCACCGAAATGCATACGTTCGCCGCCGCCGCTGAGAAACGCTGGCAGCGGCTGATGAAC
>CBDTZZ010000237.1:0-2075 GCA_965365035.1 uncultured bacterium
GGCATCGAATTGCTGTCGGGGAAGTCCCCGAAGAACGAGGTGTGGAATGTGACCGAGAAGGGAACCTCGTCTTCCGCGACTTCCTCCTCCGCGAACGGGTCTGCGGCGGCATCTGTCTCCGAAGATTCGGTGGTGAGGAGCGTGTAGTCGATGCCGGTGATCGTCGCCTCTTCCTTGATCAAGGTGTAGCGGTCGATGAACGTCTCTTTGTCGATCGTCTGGCGCGATTCGGTGGCGACGAGGCTCCACATCTCTTCGAAGCGGTCTTCGCTCCAGAGCTGGAGCCAGCGCTCGGCGGTCTCCTCGGGCGACGTGGGACGCTCGGTCTCTGCGGGCGACTTGTTTTCGCCGCTGCAGGCGAATGCGAAGGCGCAGAGGAGGGCGGTGGCGACCAGGATTGGTACTCGGCGGGGCATATCGAGTCTGTCCATCGATGATAGCAGCGGCCGGATGCCGACTGCTTCATCAGATTAACGGACGCGGGCCGTTAACGGTTCGCTGCTGCGGTCGTTGTCTTTAGCGAGTGCTAGCATCTGAGCAGGCCCCGATTTGATTGACTACGATCTCAAGGACGACGTTCAACTACTCAAGAACGACAAGTTTCGTCGCCTTCTGCAGGCACGCTTTGTAGGACAGACCGCCCAGAACGCGATGATCTACGCGTTGCTCATCTTGCTCGTGACGGAGAGCGGATCATCGATCCACAGCACGCTCCTGATCGTGGCGCTGACGATCCCGTCGATCGTCCTCGGTATACCGGGCGGAACGATCGCCGACATGCTGCCGCGACGGTTCAGTCTGACGCTGGGTTACCTCGCCCGCGCTGTCGTGGCGGCGGCTCTGTTTTATTACAGCGGTGACTTGTTCTGGGTCTACGTGCTCGTCCTCGTATACTCCTCGATCGGCCAGGTCTTCAGCCCGGCGGAGGCTGCAACCGTGCCGGCGATCGTACGCAGGGACCAGCTCTCGACGGCCAACTCGCTGATGATGCTGAGTCTGATGCTGGCCCAGATCGTCGGCCTGGTTGTGATGGCGCCGATCCTGATCAAGCTGATCAGCCCGGACGCCGTCTTCCTCGTCGCCGCCATTTTATTGCTCGTGGCGACTTATATCATGGGCTGGCTGGCGAGCGACTTCACGCGCGCGCAGGACGAGAAGCCGCCGAGCATCGGCTTCGCCGAGGCCGTGCGCGAAGGCTTCCAGATCCTGCGCACGAACCGTCACGCCTACCTGGCGATCGTTTATCTGACGACCGGCCTCTCGCTGTCCAAGGTTCTGATTATCCTGATGCCGAAGTTCACGCGCGACGTGCTGGAGATTTCGCCGGAGGACACGGTGTTCGTGGCGGCGCCGGCGGCTATCGGGGCGGGCCTCGGCCTGCTAATCGTGCCGCTTCTGATCAGGCTCTTCGGCGCCTGGCGGGTCGCCGCGGCGGCCTTCTTCATCTTCGTCCTTGGCCTCGCCGGGTTGGGCCTCATCGTCTTCGTGCGCGACTTCATCCAGGCCAACTTCGACCTCTTCGGCCTGGCCTCCGTGATCACGGCGACGATGCTGCTGGCGATCCCGCTGGGCCTCGCGTTCACGATTCTCAACGTGTCCACGCGCGTCGTCATGAACGAGCAGGCGCCCCTGGAGGCGCAGGGGCGCATCTTCGCGATGCAAATGGCGCTGGGCGATTTCCTGTCGCTAGTGCCGCTTCTCCTGGTCGCCGTTGTCGCGGACGTCGTGGGAGTGAGGGCGACGCTGCTGGCGTCGGCGGTCAGTGCGCTGGGTGTGGCCGGCTACCTGACGTTCTCGAAGCGGTTCGGGCCGCTGGAGCCACCGCCAGAGCCGCCCGGAGAACCGCCGGGGACATCGTCGCCTGAGGCTAGTTCGGCAAGGCCGATGCCGGAACCTGGAACTTAGGCCGTAGCGCGTGCGCGCGCCGTTGAGCGGGGTTCTGCAGTCTGGGGCAGGAGCGTGATCGGGACAGGCATGATCTTCGCCAGAAGATAGAGGTTGAGCGTCGTATAGGCGAGCGTGGCGCCGAAGATCGTGAGACTGAGCATTCTGTTGGGGACCTTTCTTGCGCTCGC
>CBDTZZ010000238.1:0-2024 GCA_965365035.1 uncultured bacterium
GACGCAGCAAGGGGACTTGATGCTCCTGGACGAGCCGTTCGCTGGCCTCGACGCCGCCGCACAGCACGACCTCATCAGCCTCTTCCAGAGCCTCGTGGCAGAGGGCAAGACGCTCTTCATCGCGACGCACGATCTCTCCTGCGTGGACGAGGACTTCGACCACGCCGTGCTGCTCAACAAGCACGTCATCGCCTTCGGCCGGCCCGCCGACGTCTTTACGACCGAGTCGCTCAACGAAGCCTACGACCGCCATCTGATGGTCGTGCGCTCCGACCAATCCACCTATATCGGACTCTAGAGCCATGGAAGAGATCGTCGACTTCCTCCGCGAGCCGTGGACGTTCGAGTTCATGCGGCGCGGCCTCCTCGCGGCCGCCATCGTCAGCGCTGTGGCGGCGATCGTCGGCTCGCTCGTCATCCTCAAGGGGATGGCGTTCATCGGCGACGCGCTTCCACACGCCAGCTTCGGCGGCGTCGCGGTCGCCTTCGCCCTGGGCGAGAGCCTCTACATCGGTGGCGGCATAGCGGCGCTCCTGACGGCGCTAGCGATCGGATTCATCAGCCGTCGCGGCGTCATCCGCAACGACACAGCGATCGGCATCATCTTCGTCGGCGCCTTCGCCCTCGGCATTCTCATCGTATCTCGGCAGGACAACTACACCGGCGACCTGTTCTCTTTCGTCTTCGGCAACGTTCTCGCCGTCAGCTGGAACGACGTCTGGCTGACCGCGGCTGTGGCGGCGTTCGTCCTCATCATCGTTCTCCTCTTCTACAAGGAGCTGCTGTTCAACGCCTTCGACCCGACGATGGCGCAGGCGTCGGGTCTGCCAGTGGCCTGGATCGAATACGGCCTGCTGGTGCTTCTGGCGCTCGTGACCGTGATCGCGATGCAGACGGTGGGCATCGTGCTCGTTGTCGCGCTGCTCGTGACTCCGGCCGCAACGGCGCAGCTGTTAACGCGCCGCTTATCGACGATGATGCTTGTCGGCGCAGCGATCGGTGTCGCCGCGTCCGTCGTCGGCCTCTACGTCGCCTGGTACGCCGACGTTTCCGCCAGCGCGGCGATCGTCCTCACCGCCACGGCTGCGTTCATCGCCGCCTTCCTCTTCGCGCCGAGGCGAGGCGCCATCTGGCGCGGCGGCTCAGGCACCGCGTAGTAAACTGGTCGCATGTTCAAGGACATCGACGGCTATCTGCGCTACTATCGCGGCTTGCACAAGCGGTCTCTCCGCGATGTCGGTGCGCTGCCACCCGAAGCGGAGTCCTATAAGCCGGAGACGGGCGAAGGAGAGAACTCCTGGAGCATCGGCGAGATTGTTCGCCACATGGCCGGCTCGCGGCTCTACTTCGCGCGCGCCTACCGCGGCGAAGGCTGGTACTTCGGCGACCCGATCCGGGAGTGCGAGTCGCAGGACGACTGGCTGCCGGCGCTGGAGGAGAGCTTCGAACTCTTCACGAGCAAGCTTGAGGGCACACCGGCTGAGTGGCTCGAACGCAAGATTCCGATGATCGACACTGACGGCAAGCTGTCCGGCTGGCGCGTGCTCATGATGTGCCTGGAGCACGAGGTGCACCACCGCTCACAGGTCGACACCTACGCGGGGCTGCACGCCTGGGAGGTGCCGCACATCTACGGCCGTTCAGCGGAGCAGGTTGGGCTCCAGCGCGATCGCCAGCAATCGATCCACGACGCCTAGCAGGGAGCAAAAGATGATCGTTACTACCACTCACGCAATTGAGGGCAGCACTGTCAGCGAGTATCTTGGCATCGTTGTCGGTGAGAGCATCATCGCCACCAGCATCGCCCGCGACATTGGCGCATCACTGCGGGATATGGTGGGTGGCCGCTCAGGTAGCTACGAAAAGAAGATGAACGAGGCCCGTGAGATCGCCGTTCGCGAGATGGAGGAGTTGGCCAGGAGAGACGCGCAGACGCGATCCTCGGTGTTGAGATCAGCTACGAAACCGTCGGCAACAACATGATGATGGTCTCGGCGTACGGCACCGCTGTGAAGCAGAACTGA
>CBDTZZ010000239.1:0-2014 GCA_965365035.1 uncultured bacterium
CTGGCGGACGCCTGTGAGAACGCTGGCATCATCTTCATCGGCCCGTCTGCGGAGGCGATGCGCTCGATGGGCGATAAGTCGGTGGCCCGAAAGCTCGTCGGCAAGCACGGCGTGCCGACGATCCCCGGCTACGAGGGGAAGGAGCAGGACCCCGCAGCGCTGGCGAAGCGAGCGGCCAAGATCGGCTATCCCGTGATGATCAAGGCCTCGGCCGGCGGCGGTGGGCGCGGCATGCGTCTGGTCGAGGAGAAGGAGCAGTTTCTGAAGTCGGCGGAGAGCGCGCGAAGCGAGGCGGAGCGGTCGTTCGGCGACGGGCGGCTGATCCTGGAGCGGGCGATCCGCGGCGGCCGTCACGTCGAGGTGCAGGTGCTGGGCGATGAGCACGGCGGCCTCGTCCACCTGGGTGAGCGGGACTGCTCGGTGCAGCGTCGCCACCAGAAGGTGATCGAAGAGTCGCCGTCGCCGGCCGTCGACGACGAGCTGCGCGGGCGGATGACCGAGGCGGCGCTGGCAGTGGCGCGGGCGGTGGACTACACGAGCGCGGGGACGGTCGAGTTCATGCTGGACGCAGACGGTGAGTTCTACTTCCTGGAGATGAACACGCGGCTGCAAGTGGAGCACGGCGTGACGGAGCTGCGCACGGGCCTGGACATCGTGAGGCGCCAGATCGCCATCGCGCGCGGCGAAAGACTGCCCTTCACCCAGGATGATATCGAGTTCGACGGCCACGCGATCGAGTGCCGGATCTACGCCGAGGACCCGCTGAAGGGCTACGCGCCGAGCCCGGGCCGGCTCGCCCGTTTCGACGTGCCTGAGGGCGAGGACATCCGCAACGACGTGGGGACCTACGCCGGGGACGAGATCACAACGGACTACGACCCGATGATGGCCAAGGTTCTGACATGGGGCCGCGACCGCGACCAGGCGATCGAGCGAATGCAGTACGCCCTCTCGAACTATCGCGTCGCTGGCTTAAAAACGAACCTGCCTCTCTTGCGGGCGGTGCTCTGGGACCCGGTGTTCCGCACGGGCGGTGCGACGACGAGCTTTCTTGATGAGGAGCTGGTGCCGGGGACGCTGGCGATGGCCGTGACGCCGCACGTTCTTATCGCCGCCTTCGGCTTCTGCCTGATTTCGGGACGGGACGCCGATCCGTGGCTGGCGCTGGGGCCGCTGCGGGCGGGAGGCGCGGCGCGAGTGAACATCAGACACGGGGACCGAGTCTATGCGGTGGAGGGACAGCGCGTCGCCGGCACCTCTAACAAGTGGCGGGTGAAGGCCGGCAACTTCCGAGAGCGCACGGTGCGCTTCGCCGTGGCGCCGGGCAGCCACCTGGTGATCGAAGAGGACGATGAGACGACACCGCTGCACGCGCGCTGGGTGGAGGGCGGCATGGAGGTGAACATTGGCGGCAGCCGCTATTCGCTCTCCCTGGCGGGCCTTGAGCGGTTGCGCACAGAGAGCACGCGTCGGCAGCATGGCTTGACGGCGCCGATGCCCGCGCTCGTGCTCAAGGTGTTGGTCCGGCCCGGGCAGGTGGTGCGCTCGCGTGAAACGCTGATCGTACTGGAGGCGATGAAGATGGAGCACGCCATCGAAGCGCCGTACGACGGCACCGTGAAGGACGTCCACGTGAAGGAAGGCAGCCGTGTGAAAGAGGGGGTCGTGCTGATCGAACTGGAGCAGGACGGCGCCTGAGATGCACTATCCCGAGCGCGTCACGCTGACCGAAGTCGGCCCGCGCGACGGCCTCCAGAACGAATCGCGGGAGATTCCGCTGGCGCAGAAGATCGCTCTCATCGACGCGCTCTCGGCAACTGGCCTAACGCGCATCGAGGCGGCCTCGTTCGTGCACCCGAAGGCGATCCCGCAGATGGCGAACGCGGCCGAAGTGATGGCGGGGATAGAGCGCCGGCAGGGCGTCACCTACATCGGCCTGGTGCCGAACGAGGTAGGTGCGCGCAACGCGATCGAGGCGGACGTGGACGAGATCGCAGTCGTCGTCTCGGCCAGC
>CBDTZZ010000240.1:0-2005 GCA_965365035.1 uncultured bacterium
ACCGAAGAGAGTCCGCTGCCAACCTTAAAAGCTCCTTTTTACACTGAGTTTACTTAGCATTGTGCTAAAATCACTATATGGCGACCGCACATTTACGCATGCAGACGACCCGCCAGCAGATACTAGACTACCTCCGCCGCCACGGCAGGGGAACCGTCAAGGAGCTTGGCCAGCTTCTCGGCCTCACCTCCACGGGCATCCGCCAGCACCTCACCGTGCTGGAGCGTGACAATCTGGTTGAAGGCCGCGAGGAACGCGGCCGCGTTGGCCGGCCCACACTCGTCTACTCGCTAACGGCGACGGCTGACGACCTGTTTCCGAAGGGCTACGACCAGCTGGTCAACGTCCTGCTTGAGGAGATGCGTTCGACAGTCGGCAACGAGCAGCTCTACGAAATGCTGCAGCGAGTCGCCGGGCGCCTGGCCGAGCCACACCTGGACGGCGTGGACGGTCAGCCCCTCAGCGACCGCGTCAAGGCGGCAGCAAAGGCCCTTGAGCAACAGGGTTGCGTGACCGAGGTCTCCCAGACGGACGGCGAATACTTCATCGATGAGTTCAGCTGCCCCTTCCCCAAAGCCGCCGAGCACGACCACGCCGTCTGCGCGCTCCACGTCGAGTTCGTGCGCCTCATCACCGGCGCCGACACCCGCCTCACCCGCAGCCTCCTCCGCGGCGAGTCAGCCTGCACCTACCGCGTGCGCCCGCCCGAAATCGCCGAAGAAGACCGCGTCCCGGTCTCCAACTAGCGTACCGCTGTCCACTAACCACTGTCCCCCGTCCACTATCCTCGGCATAATGTACCCATGACGCTCTGGGTCGGACAGTTCGGCATGGAAGACGGCGAGGCGCGCGAAGACACCTCGTGGGTCGGCGCCTACCCAGACCCCGGACGGGCCGACGAGCCGTCCGACCTCTACGTCCTCGTGACGCCGGCGATTCCTGGCAGCGAAGAGTTCTGCGGCGAAATGAAGGACGTCATCGGCGAGTCCTTTCACCGCCACAAGCTCTCGCTCACCGGCGGCATCCTGCACGCCCTGCGCGGCGCTCATCAGAATCTGCGCGACTGGAACCAGAAGTCGCTCCCCGACCACAAGGTGGCGGCCGGTGTCAGCTGTCTGGCGGTGCAGGATGGACGCGCCTACACCGCCCAGGTGGCGCCGGCACACACCGTCTTCTTCCGCCGCGGCGAGCTGATGACGATCGAGCCCGATCTGATCGGCGCGCGCGAGCCGCTGGGCCTGGAGGACGACTTCCGCCCGGACTTCCGCCGCTTCGACCTGGAAGCAGGCGACCGCATCCTGATGATGACGCCGGCGCTGGCCGACGGCCTCTCCGACGACGACCTCACGGACCTGCTCAGCCGCGCCGGCGAAGAAGCGCTGCCGCAACTCTATCGGCGCGCCCAGGGCGTGGGCGACTGCGGCGCCCTCCTCGCCATCGTCAACGACGAACCGGCGCCAGACGCAGACGCCGAACCAGCCTCGGACTAATGAGAACGCTCGGCATCGAGACGTCGTGCGACGAGACGGCGATCGGCGTCGTCGAAGACGGCACCCGCCTGATCACCAGCATCGTCTCCTCCCAGGTCGAGATGCACGCCGAGTATGGCGGCGTCGTGCCCGAGCTAGCCTCACGCAAACACGTCGAGGCGATGATCCCCGTCCTCGACGAAGCGCTCTCTGACGCTGGCTGCGGCCTCGACGGCCTCGACGCGATCGCCGTCACCTACGGACCCGGCCTCTCCGGCGCGCTCCTCGTCGGCCTCAACTTCGCCAAGGCGCTGGCCTTCTCGCTCGGGCTACCGCTCGTGCCCGTCAACCACCTCGAGGGCCACATCTACGCCGCCTGGCTGAAGGGTGACCCCGCCCAGCCGCAAGCGCCGCCTCAGCGGGCCGAAGGGCGCAACAGCGATTTCACGCACCTCTACAACCGCGACGTCATTTCGATGCCGGACAAGTGGGAGTATCCGTGGTACGCCGCCTGGGACCTGGCCTTCCACATGCTG
>CBDTZZ010000241.1:0-1999 GCA_965365035.1 uncultured bacterium
CCGCATCGGCGAGGCCAAGTTCGCGGACGTCCAAACCGTGACGGTAGAAGCGGCTACGGACGGGCCGGCGCACAAGGCCATCAGCGTCGAGCAGATACGCGACATCGAGGCGATCGTCGCCCTCGCGCCTTACGAGGGGCGCAAACGAGTCGTGATCATCGACCCGGCCGAGGAGATGTCGTCCGGCGCCCAGAACGCCTTCCTGAAAACGCTCGAGGAGCCACCGCCGCACGTCGTCTTCGTGCTCGTCACCGCCGACGCCGATCGCCTTCTGGAGACCGTTCGCTCACGCTGCCGCCGCGTCGATTTCGGACTCGTCGCGGCAACAGAGATCGAGGCCGGTCTCATCGAGCGCGGCACCGACGCCGAGCAGGCGGCCGTGCTGGCCCGGCTGGCCGCCGGACGGCCCGGCTGGGCGCTGGAGGCGGCCGCTAAGCCTGCCCTGCTGGCGAAGCGTGACGAGGCGTTGGACGCGGCGCGCTCGTTGGCCGAGATGGACCTCGCCGGCCGCATCGATGTCGCTGAGAAGATGTCAGCCGCCTTCAAGCGGGACCGCGCCCCCGTCGATGAGACGCTGGCCCAGTGGCTCAGCTGGTGGCGAGACATCGTACTCACGCAGTCCGGCGCCGGCGACGCCATCGCCAACCTCGACCGGCGCGATCAGATCACGGCCGACGCCGAGCGCTACGAGCGCGGGCCGGTGACGGCGTTCATCGAAGCGCTACGAGAAACGCGCCAGCACCTGCGCGCGAACGTGCAGTCGCGGATCGCCCTTGATGCGTTGATGTTGCGCGTGCCGAGACAGGAACGCGCGACCGCCGCGAACACCTAGCCGGGTATCCCCGCTCATCCTGAGGTTCTCGAAGGATGAGGGGAGCACCGGCGTTCGTGCCCCGCTCATGGTTCGAGAGCCTCACCACGAGCGGGTCGGGGCCTGTCCCCTGTCCCCTGTCTCCTGTCCCCTGTCACCTGTCCCCCGTCTCCTGTCAGTCCGACAGCGTCCACTCGTCGCCGGCCCGGGCGACGCGAGACTCGGATTCGAGCTTCGCCAGGTGGGCCTCGATCTGCCGCTGCGCCGCGGTCAACATGCGCTTGTCGAGCTCCGGGTAGATCGCGCTGAGCATCGCCTTCTCCGTGCGCTTTCCCTTGCGGATGAGACCAACGATCTGCTCCTCCCGCGCCAGGCGGTGGTCGATCAGCTCCTGCAGCTTGGCGGGAACGTCGTGTACCTCCTGGCCGTGGCCCGGCAGCATCAGCTCAGATTCGATCGTCTTCAAACGTTCAAGTGACTCCAGGTAGAGCGCCATGTCACCGTGCGGAGGCGGCGAGATCGCCACCGTGCCCAGCCCCAGCGCCGTGTCGCCCGTAAACAGCGCCCGCTCCTGCGGGATGTGGATGCAGACGGATCCCAGTGTGTGCCCCGGCGTGTGTACGACCCGCAATGTGAGATCGCCGACGGCAAACTCGTCACCGTCGTTCATCTTGATCGTGGGATCGGCCTCGGCGGCCTGCTTGCGGAACGTCTCCACCTTCCCCGCCAGCTCCTTCATCTCTTTGGGTATCTCGATGTCTTGAGGTGCCTTGCTCTGCCAGTCCCGCAGAAGCTCCTCTTCACGTGGGTGAAGCGCCACGGCGCCGCCGGTTGCGTCGCGCAGCTGAGCCGCACCGCTGGAGTGGTCGAAATGGTGGTGCGTGAGCACGATGTACTTCACGCGCACGCCTTCTTGCTCCGCCAGAAAGTCCAGCCGCGCCTTCACCGAGGGCTCATCGCCGAAGCCGCTGTCGATCAGCGCCGCTTCATCGCCATCGCGCACCATGAAGACGTTGGGCGACTGCGGGCCGGTGTAGAACGCCTGCTCAGCCGGAATCGAAAAGATGTGATCGGTAACTTGCATCAGGCCTCGCGCAAAACTGACATGATGATCATGTCCAGCGGCTCACCGTAGCGCAGGCGCTTGGCTCGTAGCACCCCCTCGCGCACGAAGCCGCACTTCTCGTA
>CBDTZZ010000242.1:0-1995 GCA_965365035.1 uncultured bacterium
CTCGAAAGCCGCGTGAACAAGGTCTGGTAGCTCCAGTCGTGCGGACGGCTCGAACGTGTCGTGTGATGGCGTTATGTCCGCCTATTCCTCCGCGGCCGCCCGAAGACCTTCCCGGAGCCACGACCAGTGCATACGCCCGTGGTCGCCGTTGACGGATAATACTCCAGCGATCGTGCCGTCCGCCCAGGGAGCGCCCGGCAATGTCTCCAGCAGCTGCTCGTCGGTTAGCTCAGACAGCAGCGCCAACGTCTCGCTTCGCACCCGCTGGCCGGCGGCCACAATTTCGCTGAGCGACATCCCTTGGTTGGCCGAAACCCAGTCCTCGTTCGATCTGTGGACGGCTGCCATGACCTGCTCGCGGCTGCGAGGTTTGCCGGCGGCGTCGATGCCAAGGCCGACTGGCTCTGCGTCTCCGTCAAGATGGCTGCGGATCATGCGGTTAAAACTCTTTTCGATGCCTGCCAGATGCGCGAGGTGGTCCATCGCGCTCCATGCTGTAGAAGCGTCGTGTTCGCTAGGCGTTGCGTCGCGAGTGAGTTCATGATCGCTCAGCCCCTCGAACAACTCGATGAGCTTCGCGCGGTCGCGTCCAAGCTTCGCTTCCAGGTCGATTCGGTTCACGAAGGTATCTCCTCTCCCAGCGCCGTCAGTCCTTGGTGGCAGCGGTCCAGGTCGGCCGGGAGGCGCTGGTCCTCGCAGAACTCGATGCCATCTCGGAAGAAGCGGTTGGCCTCGCCGTCCATACCGAGACGTGCCGAGATGGCGCCGCGAACGGGGTCGATGGCGCGGCCTTGGAGCACGGAGAAGCGTGGCGCGAATCCACCGCGTTCGTCGCGCCGCTCGAACATCGCGTGGACGCGGCGTACCTGGTCGTCGTCACCGATCGCGACGAGGCAGTCGATGACCGGAGCCGTTTCCTCCCAGAGATTTTCGGCTTGGTCATCGCGGTCGACGTCGAACCAGGCCGCCAGCGCCGCCTTCGCTGCATCGTGCTTGTCGGCGCGATAGAGGGTTCCTGCCGTGGCGGCATGTATCTGGCCGACGGCCGTCGGTACCTTGCCTCCGCGGTCCGGATCGACCATGAGCCGCAGCGCGCCTTCGGTATCTCCACGAGCCTCCGCTATCCACATCCGGTAGAGGTTCGCGCGAAAGTCGGAGTCACCAGGCGAGCTGTCCAACAAACGCTTGCATTCGTCGTAGTCCCCGCGCGCGTAAGCGACGCCGATGACGTCCATCAGAGCCAGTTGCGCGCTGAAGAGAAGGTGCGTGTTAGTCGCATAGGCGACAGACCGCTTCGCGATACCATTTCCTTCATCGAGACGTCCGGCCTCCATGAATTTGAACCCGGCTCCGCGTAGACACCCCGCCGCTACGTCGTGTATCTTCAGCCGCGCGCAGGTTGCATGCACCTCCTCGAACAGCACAAGCGCTTCGTCCAGCCGGCCGGCATCTATCGCCCGCCAGGCTTGCTGTTGCACCCGGGACGCGAGGATGTCTTCGAAGCCGTGTTCCTGCGCGAGAGCCATCGCCTGCTCGTGCTTTGCGCTGGTCTCCTCGCCGGTCGCCTGTTCCCGCCAGCCCATCTCCATCAGCAGGCGCGCTTTCAGGTAGATATCGTCATCGCCGACGACGGCCAGGGCGTCTTCCGCCATCTGGCGGTGGCGCTCCGGCGGCCCCCAGATGCGTAGTATTTCGATCGTGGCCCGTCCTTGGGCCGACCCATCGCCGTGGCTCCGCGCGATCGATATCGCGAGCCGCAGTGTGCGCCAGGCCGTGCGTGCTTCGGCGAGTCTCCAGTAGCAGCGGCCGAGGCCCGTCAGCAGCCCACACTCCTCCAAGCTGTCCGCCGCTGGCGTGCCTGCGATAGCCGTCAGCGCCGATTCGTATGCGTCGACGGCTTCCCGCCACAGCGTTGCTTCCTCGGCGGCCTCGGCCTCCGCACGGCGCCGGTCGATCTCTGTTCGAACGTTTGGGTCTAGTTCAGGCATGTCTCAC
>CBDTZZ010000243.1:0-1991 GCA_965365035.1 uncultured bacterium
CTACGGCGGCGGCATCCGCGACCCGCTCGTCATCCACTGGCCGAAGCGAATCAAGCAGACCGGCGGCGTGCGCGACCAGTTCTGCCACGTCACCGACCTGACGCCGACGGTCCTGGACGTCACGGGCGTTGAGCTGCCGGCCGAGTTAAACGGGCACGAGCAGATCCCCCTGCACGGCCAGAGCATCGCTTACACCTGGGATGAGCCCGATGAGCCGACGCGGCGAGGCGTCCAATACTTCGAGCAGTTCGGGCATCGCGGCCTCTGGAAGGACGGCTGGAAGGCCGTGACGTACCACCCCAAGGGCGCGGACTTCGATACGGAGGAGTGGTCGCTATACAACCTGGCGGAGGACTTCTCTGAGTGCCACGACCTGGCGAAGGAGCACCCGGAGAAGCTGAAGGAGCTGATCGACGCCTGGTGGGTGGAGGCCGAGGCTAACGGCGTGCTGCCGCTGGACGATCGCAGTTGGGAGCTGTTTGGTGCTGCGCCGCGGCCAGGCACGCCACACTTCGTCGACGAATACGTCTACACGCCTCCCATCTCGCACATCCCGGCGGACGCCTCTCCGGCGCTGGGCGGGCGCTCGTGGTCGATCGTCTGCGAAGTCGAGGTGCCGGAAGGCGGCTGCGAGGGCGTGCTGTACGCGCGCGGTGGCCACAACGTCGGTCACGCCTTCTTCGTCATGGATGGCAAGCTCCAGTTCGACTTCAACGCCCTCGGTCGTCACCACCGTGCGGTCGGCGATGCGAAGCTGGCGCCCGGCGCGCACCGGCTAGAGGCGCGCTTCGACCGCGGCCGGCCCAGCGGCACGCTGACGATCGCGGTCGATGGCACTGACGTGGGGTCGACTGAAGTCTCACCGGTCGTGCGGATGCTCGGCTCGACCGGAATGGACCTCGGTCAGAACGCGCTCTCGCCGGTCGTCGACGATTACGAGCTGCCGTTCGCCTTCACAGGGCGATTGGAGAAGGTGACGTTCCGCATCCTCAGCAAACGCCAGGCGGCGGACGTCGCCGCGAAGGCTCGCGCCGATCTAGCTACGGAGTAGGGAAGAGCGCGGCTGGCTTTAGTGCCAGCGGGCAGTTGGCGATTGACAGAATAGAACACTAGTTCTATTCTGTACCTCCCATGAGGTCGTTCCTGTGAGCATCGCCTGCGTTTACATCCCTCGCTTCATGGTCGAGGCAGAGCGCCAGCGCCGTAAGGAGATCGGCAGCCGCCTCGTCCTGATCGGCGACGCCCGCGTGCTCGGCTGTTCTCTCGGCGCAGAGGCTGTGGGCATCCGCCCCGGCATGCGCATGAGCGAGGCGATCGCGCTTTCGCACAGCGCAGTCGTGCTGCCGCCGGACGGCGCGCACTATAGCCGTCGTTTCGAGGAGGTGCTCGGCCTGCTCGGCGAGCTGAGCCCGGAGGTGGAACCGGGCGATCCCGGCCTGGCTTACCTTTCGCTCGTCGGCCTGGCCGGGGATACGCAGACTTTTGCGGACGACCTGATCACCACGTTGCACAGGCGGCTCGGATTCATGGCCAGTGTTGGGGTCGCCGGCGGCAAGTTCGCCGCCCGCGTCGTCGCCGCCACTTCGCGGCCCGGCGTGGCGAAGATCGTGCCGGCCGGCGAGGAGCGGGCGCTGCTGGCGCCGCTGCCCTGCACCCACCTGCCTGCCGACGAGGCGATGCTCTGGCGGCTCAAGCTGCTGGGACTGGAGACGATCGGCGACATCGCCGCGCTACCTCTGGGCGCGTTTCAGCAACAGTTCGGCCGGCCGGGAAAGCGTTGCTGGGAGCTGGCGCAGGGGAACGACGATGAGCCGCTGGCCCCGCGCACGACGGAAAGCACCGTCGTCCGCCGGCTGGAGATGCCGTCGCCTGCCGTCGCTCTGGAAGCGATCCTTGCGGGGCTTGAGCGGCTGACACAGGCGGCCTACGGCGATGAGTTGCGGCAGGGACGCTGGGTGCGCAAGGCGGTGGCCCGCGCGAGCCTGTACGGC
>CBDTZZ010000244.1:0-1991 GCA_965365035.1 uncultured bacterium
CGCTTCGAGGACATGGAGCTAGAACTGGCGCTGAGCGGTGAGTACGACCGCCGTAACGCGATCATGGCGATTCACGCCGGCGCCGGCGGCACCGACTCGCAGGACTGGGCGGAGATGCTGCTGCGTATGTATCTGCGCTGGGCCGAGGGCCGCAAGTACGAAGCGAAGGTGCTGGACATCATGCCCGGCGAGGAAGCCGGCATCAAGAGCGCCACGCTTGAGATCAACGGCCGCAACGCGTTCGGCTACCTGAGGGGAGAGCGAGGCGTGCACCGGCTGGTGCGCATCTCTCCGTTCGACTCCTCGAAGTCACGCCACACGTCGTTCGCGCTGGCCGAGGTGCTGCCGGAGGTGGAAAGCGCGGCGGAGGTGAACATCGACCCGGACGACCTGCGGATCGATGTCTTCCGGGCGGGCGGGCACGGCGGCCAGAACGTGCAGAAGAACTCAACCGCCATCCGCATCACACACCTCCCCACCGGGCTGGTCGTATCGTGCCAGAACGAGCGGTCCCAGGGCCGGAACAAGGAGTCGGCGCTGAAGGTGCTCGAAGCGCGCCTGTTGGAGCGAGAACTGGCGCGGCAGGCCAGAGAGCGCGCCGAGCTGAAGGGCGATCATGTGTCGGCGGAGTGGGGAAATCAAATCCGCTCCTACGTGCTGCATCCGTACAAGAAGGTGAAGGACCACCGTACTGGATATGAGACAAGCGATGCCGAAGCCGTGCTCGACGGCGAACTCGACGAGCTGCTCCGCGACTACCAGAAGTCGACGCTGGGCGATTAGCGTGCGACTTTGCGCCGCCCTGGTCGCGATCGTCGCCCTGCTGGCGCTGCCTTCAGTCGCGGGAGCGCAAAGCGGACCGGAGATCGTCGACGGTGGCGTGACGAACCTCTTCCCCGACGGCATGGAGTTCGCCGTCAGTGTTTCCAGCGACTCCCCGATCGAAGAGCTGCGCCTGCGCTACACCGTGAAGCCGGACGGCACGGCGGCGATCGGCCGGCCTGACTTCGACGTCGATACGACCGTGGAGACGGTCTTCACACTGGCCGGAAACAACCCGCCGGTGATCTACCTCTCGCCAGGAACAGTGATTGAGTACTACTGGGACGCTACCGACGCCGCGGGCCGCGAGTCCCGCAGCGAGCCGCAGACGTTCTTCTACAACGACGCGCGCTTCGACTGGAACAGCGTGAGCGGAGACGGCGTCACGATCTACTACTACGCCGGCTCTGAGGGCGACGCCGACGAGATGCACGCCGTCGCGCTGGAGTCGATCCTGGAGATGTCGGCGCTGCTGCAGACGGAAGTGCCGTTCGACGTCGAGGTCTGGATCTACGATTCGACTGACGACATGCGGCCGGCGCTGCAATCCCGTAGCGAGACGTTCGAGAGCCAGATCACCACGGCCGGCGTACGCGTCGCCAGTAACACGGTGCTCGTGCTGGGCACCGCTTCATTTGACACACTGCGCCATGAATTGACGCACATTGTCACGAAGCAGGCCGGAGAGAGCGCGTTCGGCGCGCTGCCGGCGTGGCTGGACGAAGGCACGGCGGTCTATGGGCAGTCGAATGCCGGCGGCTTCGGGAGCGCGGTTGCGGGCGCGATCAACCGGGGAAGCGTCCTCTCGGTACGCGAGGTGTCCTCGTATCCGGGCGATCCAGAGAAGGTGAACCTCTTCTACGGCCAAGGATGGAGCCTCGTCTCGTATCTGATAGACGAGTACGGCGCGGAGCAGTTCGCGGCGCTGTTCGCGGAGGTGAAGTCGGGTAAGCGGATCGAAAGCGCGCTGGTGGCGGTGTACGGCTTCGGGCAGGACGGCCTGGAGGACGAGTGGCGCGCGGCCAACGACCTGCCGCCGCGAGAGACGCCCGCTGCCGCCGAACCGGATCAGCCGGACGACGTTGCGCCACTCGAAGAAGACGACGATGGCTCATCGCTGGCGCTGGCGATCGGCCTGGCGATCGCAGTGATCGCCGTGGCGACGGCGG
>CBDTZZ010000245.1:0-1989 GCA_965365035.1 uncultured bacterium
GCTCTATGCCGCAGTCGATCCAAGGATTCGGTACTCCTGATGGCTCAGGCAAGGGCGATTCCGCTCCCCGACCTCCTTTCGGGTGACGCGGGCGACAAGAGAGGCAGCGTTTGGCCTGACGCGCTCAGACGCCTGAGCCGCAACCGCCCGGCGATGATCGCCCTGGTTCTGTTGGGCGCAATCTTCGTGCTGGCCGCCCTCGGGAACTACGTCGACGCAATCCAGCGCTACGACCCGGCGGCGCTGAACTACGCAGACGGAACGAAGACAGGTCCCAGCTGGGACCACTTCATGGGCCAGGACCACCTGGGCCGCGACACGTGGGCGCGCGTTCTCCAGGGCACGTGGATCTCGCTTCGCGTCGGCCTCGGCGTCGCCGCCATCGCCCTCATCGTCGGCGTTCTGGTCGGTGGCGCGGCGGCATTGACCGGCAGCCTTGGCGACAACATCCTGATGCGGGGCACGGACGCCCTGTACGCATTTCCCGATCTGTTGTTCATCATCCTGCTGCGCGCCGTCCTCGACGGCCGCAACGTGCCCGGAGGCGACGTGTCGATCATCATTTTCACCATCGCCTTCGTCAGCTGGATGACAGTCGCCCGCCTCGTCCGCGGTCAGATGCTATCGCTGGCCAAGAGTGACTACGTGCTGGCTGCCAGGGCGCTCGGGGCGTCGCGGACGCGAATCGTCTTCTTCCACATGCTGCCGAACGCGCTCAGCCCCGTGATCGTCGCAGTCACGTTCGCGATACCGGTGGCCATCTTCGCCGAATCGGCGCTGGCGTTCATCGGCTTCGGGGTTGCCCCACCGGCGGCGAGCCTCGGTACGCTAATCGACGAAGGTCACCGCCAGATCATCGAGACGAAGTGGATGCTCATCTTCCCAGGGGCGGTGCTGGCCTTGCTGATGCTCTGCTTCACGTTCCTCGGCGACGGCCTACGCGACGCCCTCGATCCGCGCAGCCGCTAGCGCGGCGGCCGACCTACCAACGTCCCCCTCGTGATCGCCGCGCCCGGTGCGCCTCCTTGCGGGTAATTCCCATCGCTCGATACAATCTCCGCATCTCGCTCAAACGGAGCGGGGCGAAGGGAGCAGCGATATGGCCGGTCCGCTGACGGGCGTCAAAGTGGTAGAGATGGGCCTCTGGGTCGCCGGGCCATCTTGCGCCGCCATCCTCGCCGATTGGGGCGCCGACGTGATCAAGATCGAGCCGCCGACGGGCGATCCGTTCCGAGGCCTCTTTGCCTCGCTAATGGGGGCGCCTGCCGACCTCAATCCGCCGTTCGAGCTGGACAACCGGGGCAAGCGCAGCGTCGTCCTCGACTTGCAAAAGGAAGAAGCTCGCGAAATCGCTCTCAAGCTCGTCGCCGACGCCGACGTCTTCATCACCAACAACCGGCCCCGCGTCCTCAGCGAGTACGGCATGGACTACGAGACGCTGCACGCGGCCTTTCCGCGCCTCGTCTACGGCCATATCACCGGCTACGGACCGGAGACCGATTCGCGCGACACCGCAGCCTACGACATCGGCGCGTTCTGGGCGCAGGCCGGTGTCGCCAGTTCGCTCACCGCGCCGGGCGCCGCCATCCCGCAGCAGCGCGGCGGCATGGGCGATCACATGACCGGTCAGATGTGCGCCGGAGCCGTCTGCGCCGCGCTCTTGAGCCGCGAGAAGACTGGCGAGGGCCAGCTCGTCTCCGTGCCGTTGGTGCGAGTGGGTGTCTACATGATCGGCTGGGACGTGATGCTATCGATGCGCCTTGGCATGCCCGTGCCGACGTATGACCGCCACCACGCTGTGAACCCGATTATCACCTGCTACAAGGCCGGCGACGAAAGGTGGTTCTGGCTGCTCCTGCTTCAGGGCGACCGCCACTGGCCGGACCTCTGCCGCGCCCTCGGCCGGGATGACCTGCTGACTGATGAGCGCTTCGCCAACATCGCTGCGCGGCGCACGAACGGCCCCCAGCTTGTCGATGAGCTGGACGC
>CBDTZZ010000246.1:0-1968 GCA_965365035.1 uncultured bacterium
GCCCCCGCATTCAACGCGATCAATTCCGGCTGGCCGCCAGCCTGCTTTCTGCCGGCGGCTATTCGGCTGCCATCGTCGTGGAAGGGGAGGACGAGCCGGTCGGCACAGAGAATATCGAGGAGATCGCGATCCCATCGTTCGAGGAACTTGAGGCAGACGTCGGCGAGGGTTCGGCCAGCATCGACACCAGCACGTCGGACGGTGAGGACATTCGCCTGCGCGTGGAGCGGCTAGGTCCGACTTCCTTCATCACGGTAGGACGCAGCATCGAGCCGGAGCAGCAGGCGCTGAACCGGCTGATCATCGTCCTGGTTGGCGGCGGACTCTTTGGCCTGGTGCTGGCGAGCGGCAGCGGCTTCATCCTCTCTGGCCGCGCACTGCGGCCGATCCGAAGGGCGATGGACGCGCAGCGCATCTTCGTTGCCGACGCCTCACACGAGCTGCGTACGCCGTTGGCGCTGATCCGGGCCAACGCCGAGGTCACGAAGCGCGAGCGACCGGACGAGAGCGCCGAGACACTGGACGACATCATCAAAGAGGCCGATCACCTGAACTATCTGATCAGCCAGATGCTCACGCTTGCCCGCGCTGACGTTAGTGAGGCTCCCTTCGCGCGCATGGACGTTGATCTTTCGCACCTGGCAGGCGATGTCGTGCGCGAGGCGCAGGTGCTGGCGCGCGAGAAGACGATCAAGCTGGCCTACGAGGGAGAGAGCGGCCTGCACGTGCTTGGCGATGGGCAGCGGCTGCGCGAGGTGCTGCTGATCCTGCTGGACAACGCGTTCAAGTACAGCGATGAGGGTGGAAGTGTCACTGTGCGGCTGACAGCCGATGGCGCGGGTGTTCGCCTTGCCGTGGCTGACAGCGGACACGGCATCCCGGCCGCCGACTTGCCGCACGTCTTCGATCGTTTCTATCGCGTTAACAAGGCGCGCTCCCGCGAGATGGGCGGCACTGGGCTGGGCCTGGCGATCGCGCGCTGGATCGCCGAGGAGCACGGCGGGACGATTCGCGTTGAGAGCACGGTCGGCGAAGGAACGACGGTCACCGTCGAACTGCCGCTAGTCAAGGCCTAGCGTCGTCCGGCGACGCGCTAGGAGGAGCCGGCGGCGCTCTTCGGCGCCAGCTCCGGGTGGCCCGACCAGCGCCATGCGACGTTCGTGCCGCTGACGCCCATCAGGATTCCGTGCAGCGCCGACGGGTGGATGTAGAGGCCTGCCGCTGGGTCGTTCGCCAGTTGTTGGTAGCGGCCCTCGCGGGCGTCCAGCCGCTCCTTGATGGCGCCGGCGTTCGGCGTTTCGACGAAACACATGTAGATCGATTGGCCGCGACGTTCGTAGAAGCGCCCCATGGAACGCGTGGAATCGGTCGTCTGCGTGATCTCGATGCGGTCGAGGCGATCGGGCGGGTTGAACAGCGTGAGCGTGCCGACGTAGCCCCACATGTCGCTGTCGATCGGTGAGAAGCGGGACTGGTCAAGCCCGAAGGCCCGGGTGTAGAAGTCCGTCGCGGCCTTGTGGTCGTCGACGACGTTCGTTACTTCGTAGACGAAGGAGATGAGGCCGGCCGGTTCACGTTGCGCGCTCTGGCGGATGGCAGTGCGCATGCCGTGTGTCTGGTCCGGCTCGATGTACAATGTGTCGCCTTCACGGGCGAAGGTCACACCATTGGACTCCAGGTTGCCCGACAGGCCGTCGAGATCCGGCGTCGAGAAGCCGCCCGCGAAGAGGCCCTCACCACGGGACTCCAGCAGTTCGGCGACCGGCCCATCGCCGGTGGGCTCCAGAAGGTCGAACTCGCTGTCGCCGGCGCGCATGGTCGCACGGCTCGCGGCGTAGAGCGCGATGGAGTCATCGCCGACCTTCTCGGCGCCGAGGACGGCGCTAAAGGTATCGGCGGCTGCGGCGCGATCACGCACCGCGACCAGCATGCGATCGAGGCGATCAAGCATCCGGAGAAAAAATGAGC
>CBDTZZ010000247.1:0-1956 GCA_965365035.1 uncultured bacterium
CCGAAGCGGCTCAGGGGGGTGACATCGACAAGGCGATCGATTACGCGACGCGGGCGGCCGAGCGGGCACTGAGCATGACGGCGTATGAAGAAGCTGCCGCTCACTACGAACGCGCGCTGCAGGTGCTGGAGCTGAAAGACGTGGCTGATCAAGTATCGCGCTGCGAGCTTCTCCTGACCTTAGGTGATGCACAGTACAAGGCCGGGAGCATCGAGGCCGCGAAAGAGACGTTCGAGAGGGCGATGGGCGTAGCGCGGGCTATGGGCGACGCCGAACGCCTGGCGTGGGCGGCGCTGGGTTACGCCGAAGACTTCCTGGTAGGTGTGAGCGATGAGAAACTCGTGAAGATCCTCGAGGAATCGTTGGAGGCGCTGCCCGGAGGCGACAGCGAGCTGCGGGCGCGGCTGATGGCGAGGCTGGCCGGGGCGCTGTATTTCTCGCCGGATCAGGAGCGTCTGCTACTGCTAGCTCGGGAGTCCGTGGCGATGGCGCGCCGCATCGGAGATGCTAATACGATCGCGTACTCACTGTGGAGTTACTACTTCTCGATATGGTTCCGAGAGCCGGGAGCGGACTGGCTTTCGATCGCCAAGGAGATGGTCGAGCTGGCCGATCGCTCGGGGGATGTGCAGCGCGAGATGCTTGCGCGTACGGCCCTGGTGCAGGCGCAACTCAACTACGGTGATAGAGTTGCGTTCGACAAGGCGAGAGAAGATTACGGACGGAGGGCGGCGGAGCTGCGGCAGCCACAGTTCGAGTGGCAACGCGGCGTGCACGAGGCCATGGCTGCGGCTATGGTGGGGCGATTCCAGGAGGGACTGGTTCTGGCGCAGCAGGCCTTCGCGATCGGCCAAAAGGCACAAAGCGAGAACGCGGCGCAGATGTTCGGTATTCAGTCGTTCAGCGTCAATCGAGAATTGGGCCTGATGAACGACGCCGTCGTACAAACGGTAAGGGACTTTGGGGCGCAGTACCCGGCAGCTCCGGCGTGGCGCTGTGCCGTCGCGATCGCTTTGTCTGACCTTGGCAGGTTGGATGAGGCGCGGGCGGAGCTGAATGAGCTTGCCGAAGACAACTTTGCGATCTTTCCGCGCGACGGCAACTTCGCGATCGCCATGGTGCTGCTCGCCGAGGTGTGCGGCGCCGTGGAAGACACAGAGATCGCCGCGCAGATCTACGACTTGCTGGAGCCCATCGCTGGTGGGCTCGTGATCACCACGGGCCAGGAGGCGTGGTGCTACGGCGCCGCGGATCGCCAGATCGGCCTACTTGCGGCGACGATGGGAAGGTGGAAAGAGGCGGAGAGCCGCTTCAAATCGGCCATCAAGACCGACACCGCCATGGGGGCCCGTCCATGGGTGGCCTGGGCACAGCGGAACTACGCCTGGATGCTGGCCCGGCGCGACGCAGAAGGTGACCATGAAAGGGCGCTAGAGCTGATCGGCGAAGCGATGGATACGGCGCAGGAGCTCGGGATGAAGCTGCTTACGGAGCGGTGCCTAGAGCTGAAGCTTGAGCTGCAAGGCGTGAGCTCGACGAACGCAGGGGCCTCGATCGATGCGGTGGCGTCGCTGGTGTATGCGGAGAAGCCGGATCTGCGGCCGCAGGCGGCGCCGGACGGGACGGTGACGATCCTGTTCAGCGATATCGAGGGGTCGACGGCGAAGACAGAGGAGCTGGGCGACCAGAGGTGGATGGACGTGCTGCGAGAGCACAACGCGATCGTTCGCGAGCAGCTCGCCGGGCACGAGGGCTTCGAGGTGAAGAGCGAGGGCGACGGCTTCATGCTGGCGTTCCAGAGCGCACGGAAGGCGCTAAAGTGTGCGATCGAGACGCAGAAGGCGTTCGCAGAGCGCGCGGAGTCGTCTGACGTGCCGATCCGGGTACGGATTGGGCTGCATACGGGCGAGATGATCAAGGAAGGCGACGACTTCTTCGGCAAGCACGTCAACCTCG
>CBDTZZ010000248.1:0-1890 GCA_965365035.1 uncultured bacterium
CCCACCTTGCTAGACAGCGAACGGCCGATACCGAAGACGCCCCGAAGGCTGTGGATGTAGAGCGCCCAGGTGGCGTGCCGCCGCCCCAGGCGGACGCCTTCGTACCGCTGGTAGCCAACGTCGTAGATGACGCCGGCCGGAGCGTCAGCCACTGGAGTTGTCCTCGTCTTCTAGTGTGGGTTGCGGCTGGAACAGCTCCTCAAGCCGCCGCCGGCCCTGCTCTAGCCGCACCAGCCCGAGCCCCAGCTCGACGACGCTGTCCCTGATGAGGTCGAGCAGGGCGTCGTCTTCCTGCTGCAGGAGGAGGAAGCGGCCGTTGCTGCTCACCGTTACGCCTTGCTCCCGCAGGCGATCGGCAAGCCGCTCGCCGTCGCTATCGACTTCGACGGTGAGGTCGCGGGTAGGGGCGGTGAGAACGGTCATCGGCACGGATCGGACGAGGCGCCCGTCTTCTATCTCGACGAGGTGGTCGCAGACACGCTCGATCTCGCTCAGGAGATGAGACGAGATGATCATGGCGATCCCGAACTCACTACCGATGCGGCGGATAAGGCGCAGCATCTCTTCGCGGCCTTCAGGGTCCAGTCCGTTGGTCGGTTCGTCCAGGAACATCAGCTGGGGGTCGTGGACCAGCGCCTGCGCCAGCTTGACGCGCTGCTTCATGCCGGTGGAGTAGCCGCGCATCTCGCGGTAGCGTTCCTCAAACAGGCCGACGTGGCGCAGCGTCTCCGCGGTCCGTTCGCGGGCGGCGGCGCGCGGCAGGCCGCTGATCTGCGCCATGTGCGCTACGAACTCCGTGGCGGAGACGTCCGAGGGCAGGCAGTCATGCTCCGGCATATAGCCCACGAACTGGCGCAGCTCTGGCCCCTGGCTAAAGACGTCGCGTCCCATGACTTCGGCGCCGCCGCTGGTTGGTTCCAGAAGGCCCAGAAGCAGCTTGATCAGGGTGCTCTTGCCGGCGCCGTTGGCCCCCACGAGGCCGATAACGCCGGACTCCAGCTCGAGATCCAGCGTCTCGAGGGCGGTGACCGTTCTGTAGCGCTTCGTCAGCCCGATGGTGCGGATTAGCGTCAAGCTAAGGGATCCGTTCTGTGTCTCGGGGTTGGGGTGCGGTCCTGGATGCGTCCCAATTGTAGACGGGCGGCCTCTAGCCTGCCATCGCGCGCCCTTCGTCCCTTCTTCATGCGCGAGGGCAGCACAAGGCGGTATCATTCCGGCCAGGAGGAGCGTCCATGTCCACAGAACAGAAACCTCAGCCCAAGTTCGACTGGCGGTCGATCACCCCGGAAGACTCGCCGAAGACGCCGCTGGACACCTTCAAGGATCCGGCGTTGAGAGATCTGGCGACGCCTAAGTTGAGCGTCGGCGACCCGGCCTTCGACATCGAGCTACCGGTCTACGACTTCAGCGACGGCAGCGAGCGTCTGACGGGTGAGACATTCCACCTCTCGGTGGTCGCTCGCGACCGGCCCGTGGCTCTCATCTTCGGTTCGTACACCTGACCGCCGTTCCGGGTCCAGTTGGGATCCCTACACAAGATGCGGGAACGGTATGGGGATCGCGTGGCGTTCTATATCGTCTACATCCGCGAGGCCCATCCGGAGGAAGGTTGGGTGGTGAGCGTCAACCGGGACCAGGACATCCGGGTGAACGATCCAACCACGGACGCCGAGCGCCATGACGTCGCCGTCGCCTGCGGCCTCCGCTTGAACATCCAGATGCCGGTGGTCATTGACGCGATAGACGACAATATCGCTCGCGCTTACGGAGCCCTTCCTGACCGCCTCTACCTGATCGGCAAGGGTGGCCGCGTCGCCTTTCAGAGCGGGCCGGGCCCGGCCGGGTTCCGCCCGCACGAGCTTGAGCAGGCGATCGAAGAGGAGCTTGCCC
>CBDTZZ010000249.1:0-1858 GCA_965365035.1 uncultured bacterium
GGCCTGGGGGTCGAGGGTGAACTGCGTGATGCAGTAGTAGCCCTCGGTCTGCTTCTCGATGGGATAGGCGAGACGCCGGCGGCCCCAGCGGTCGACGTTCTTGACCTCGCCGCCGCTTTCCTTGATCAGGCCGTGGACGCGATCGACAGTAGCGGGGAAGTCATCTTCTCCGCCTTCGGGGCTAACGACAAGTACTAGCTCGTAATCTCGCAAATGGTTCCTCTCAACGCAAAGTAAGCCCCGTGAGTCTCGGCCATTACGGCCTTTCCCACGGGCACCAGCGGATTATAACACCAGGCTATTGGTCGAACAACGGGCCGCTGGCAACGCTCCGCCGCTAGGCTGTGACGCCCTGGCGGTCGCTGATTCCGGGCACGGTAAAGGCGCCGGCGAACTCCTCGACCTCGGCGCGCAGCTTGGCCAGCGCGCTATCGTCGTCACGCACTTCCAGCGCTCGGGCGAAGAAGCCGGCCACGGTGCGCATCTCGTCGGGGCCCATGCCGCGGGTCGTGAGAGCGGGCGTGCCGATGCGCACGCCGCTGCCCTGCAGGGGCGGCCGCTCGTCGTAGGGGATCGTGTTGCGGTTGACGGTGATCGCCGCCTTGTCGCAGACCTGCTCCGCCTTGCGGCCGCTGATGCCCTTGAGGCCGACGTCCACCAGCATCAGGTGGTTGTCCGTGCCGCCGGAGACGAGCCGGAAGTCGTGGCTCTGCAGCGCTTCCGCCAGGGCCCCGGCGTTCTCGACGATCTGCTCGGCGTAGTGCTTGAAGGCCGGCTGCAGCGCCTCGCCGAAGCAGACGGCTTTGGCGGCGATGGTGTGCATGTGCGGCCCACCCTGGACGCCCGGGAAGACCGTCTTGTCGAGCTGTTTCGCCAGCTCCTCCGTGCTGAGGATGAAGCCGCTGCGGGGCCCGCGCAGGGTCTTGTGCGAGGTTGAGGTGACGACGTGCGAATGCGGCACCGGCGAAGGGTGCACGCCACCGGCAACGAGGCCGGCGATGTGCGCCATGTCCGTAACCAGGTAAGCGCCAACGTCATCGGCGATCTCGCGGGAGCGGGCGAAGTCGATGATGCGCGGGTAGGCAGTGGCGCCGACGACGATCATCTTCGGCTTGTGTTCGCGGGCCAGCGTCGCCATCTCGTCGTAGTCGATGAGCTCGGATTCGCGGTCGACGCTATAGGGCACGAAGTTGTACAGCTGGCCGGAGAAGTTGATCTCGCGGCCGTGCGTCAGGTGGCCGCCCTGGGCCAGGTTCATGCCCATCGCCGTGTCGCCGGGCTCGATCAGCGAGAAGTAGGTGGCGAGATTGGCCTCGGCGCCGCTGTGGGACTGGACGTTGACGTGCTCTGAGCCAAACAGCTCCTTCGCCCGCTCGATCGCCAGCGTCTCGGCATCGTCGACGACGTAGCAGCCACCGTAGTAGCGCTTGCCGGGATAGCCCTCCGCGTACTTGTTCGTGAGGATCGAGCCCATCGCCTCGAGGACGGCGGCGCTCGTGTAGTTCTCGGAAGCGATCAGCTCAAGGCCGAGGCGCTGCCGGTCCTTCTCGCGCCTGATGATGTCGGCCACGGCGGGATCGCTGCGGCCGAGTGTGCTGTCTACTGAGCCGTCGGACATGGGGCACCTCGCTTAAACACAAAGCAGCGCCTCCCATTAGGGAAAAGCACTGCGTTTCGGGCGGTTCTACTGGTGATTGTGAACTGAGGTTTTCTCCTGCCTCCACCAGTGGCGGAGACAGCATCAGTTTATGTCTGGCAGCCGCACCCGTCAATTGGCCGGGGTGCTAGGATAGGGCCGCCATGGAGCCGCGCATCCAGTACGCTAAGACAAGCGATGGAGTGAACATCGCCTACTGGA
>CBDTZZ010000250.1:0-1840 GCA_965365035.1 uncultured bacterium
CGTGCAAGGTCCTTCCCTCGGAGCTGCACGGCGTTGACGCCGCCCTCGACGGCGGCCGCGACGACCTCAACTAGGCCATCGCCGCCACCCGTTTGGGTACGGTCGGTGACCAGCATGAGACACGGCCTCGGCAGGGCGAGCGCAGCCATCAGACGGGGCGAGCTACTTCGCCGACGGGGCTCGAGGGCTGCGCGATCTCCTGGCGGGCGATGCGGCCGGCGAGATACGCAGTGCGTCCCGCCTCGACGCCCAGTTTGAACGCCTGCGCCATGCCCACGGGGTCCTTCGCCTGAGCGATCGCCGTGTTCACGAGCACCGCCAGCGCGCCAACCTCAAGCGCCAGCGACGCTTCTGAGGGTGCACCGAGGCCGGCGTCGACGACGACGGGGACGCCGGCGTTCTCGATGATGATCTGTATCTCTTCGAGCGTGAAGATGCCACGACCCGAGCCGATCGGCGAGCCCAGCGGCATCACCGTGGCGCAACCTGCTTCCTCCAGGAGCTGTGCGAGTACCGGGTCGGCGTGGATGTAGGGCAGAACGACGAAGCCGTCGGCGACGAGCTGTTTGGCGGCTTCGAGTGTGGCTATCGGGTCCGGCAGCAGGTACTTCGGGTCCGGGATGACCTCCAGCTTCAGCCAGTTGGAGCCGGTTAGCTCCCGCGCCAGACGCGCCGTGAAGAGCGCTTCTTCAGCCGTCTTGCATCCCGCTGTGTTCGGCAGGATCGTGTAGCGGTCCCAGTCGAGGTGGTCCATCAAGTTCGTCTCGTCCGCCGCCGTGGTGCCGTCGTCGTCGAGCGGCAGGCGGCGGATGGCGACGGTGACGATCTCGGCACCCGAGGCGTCGATGGCGTCGCGCATATCGTCCATCGTCCGGTACTTGCCGGTACCGACGATCAGCCGCGAACGGAACTCCTTGCCAGCGATGACCAGCGGATCGTTGTTAGCGGTCGTCATGCGTACATCTTCCCTTCTGCGCCGTCTTGCGAAGAGCCGGCGGCGGTCCGCCGTGACCAACGCCGCACTGCGACAGCAGCCCAGATCGCCTCGACCACAGCAAACGGGTAGGCGCCCACGAGGATGGCATAGACCGATGAGGCCGCGCAGGCCGCGGCGAAACCCGCCACGTAGACGCTGCCGCGCTCCTCAAGGGCGTACATTGCGAGCATCGTGGCGACCGAAATGGTGCCGAATACCAGAAGCCAGTCCATTAGTTCTTCTCGTTCAACTCGATCAGCTCGTCCTCACCGGCGAAGTGCTTCGGCTTCTCTTCGCCCAGGTGGCGCGAGATGTGCATCGAGCAGAACTTTGGCCCGCACATGGAGCAGAACTCGGCGTCCTTGAAGGCGTCGTGGCTCAGCGACTCATCGTGCAGCTCACGGGCGCGCTCCGGGTCGAGCGACAGCTCGAACTGGCGGTTCCAGTCGAACGAGTAGCGGGCTCGGGAAAGCTCGTCGTCACGTTCGCGGGCCTTCGAGTTGCCTCGGGCCAGGTCGGCGGCGTGGGCGGCGATCTTGTAGGCGATGACGCCGTCGCGCACGTCGTCGGCGTCGGGCAGGCCCAGGTGCTCCTTCGGCGTCACGTAGCAGAGGAGCGAGGCCCCGTGCCAGCCGATCATCGCCGCGCCGATCGCCGAGGTGATGTGATCGTAGCCGGGCGCGATGTCGGTGACCAGCGGCCCCAGCGTGTAGAAGGGTGCTTCGTCGCACCATTCCTGCTGCTTCTGGACGTTCTCCTCGATGCGGTTCATCGGCACGTGGCCGGGCCCCTCGACCATCACCTGACAGCCCCGCTCCTTCGCCCGCCGCGTCAGATCGCCCAGCGTCTTCAGCTCGGCGTACT
>CBDTZZ010000251.1:0-1831 GCA_965365035.1 uncultured bacterium
GAGATCCGCACCGCCCTGTGCCGCATGATGGAGGGCCGCACGACGATCATCATCTCCCACCGCCTCAGCACGATCGCCCTCGCCGACCAGGTCGTCCTCATCGAGGGCGGCCGCGTCATCGAAGTCGGCACCCACAGCGGGCTGTTGCGCAGCTCTCCCCGCTACGCCGAAGTGCTCGGCCAGCTGGTACCGGCGTCATGATGCGCGGAATGGGCCGCGCCGGCGCCCTGGCGGAAGACAAGACCGTACGTCCCAGCTCGAAGAGCCTGCGCGGCGCAGCCTCCATGCTCGCGCCGCACTGGCCGCTTCTCATCCTGGCCAGCATCTCCATCCTTCTCTTCGCCGCCGTCAACCTCGCCCGGCCCCTCGTCGTCCAGCAGGCCATCGACCAGGGCATCATCGGCGGCGATCGCGACGCCCTCGTCACCACGGCGATCGCCTTCTTCGGACTCTCCATCGGCGTCTACGTCTTCCAGGCGCTCAGCGTCTACACGACCGCGCTCGCCGGCCAGTACTTCCTGCGCGACCTTCGAGTCCGCGTCTTCGCGCACATGCAGAAGCTCTCCCTCCGCTTCTTCGACGGCGAAAGCTCCGGCCGCATGATCTCTCGCATGACCAACGACATGGTCGTCGTCGGCGACCTCATCAACAACGGCTTCCTCATGGTCGTCCAGTCCGTCCTCCTCCTCGTCGGCACCGTCATCATTCTCTTCATCCTCAGCCCCCGGCTCTCGCTTATCACCCTCGCCGTCGTGCCGCCCCTCCTCGTCGCCACCTACCTCTTTCGCCTTTTCTCCGCGCGCGCCTACGACCGCGTCCGCGACCGCATCGCCGAGGTCATGGTCCACATGCAAGAGACGTTCAGCGGCATGCCCGTCGTCCAGGCCTTCGCCCGCGAGCGCCACAACGCCGAGCGCTTCGGCGAGATCAACGAGGGCAACTACACCGCCAACGTCGACACCGTTAAGATCTCGGCCGTCTACATCCCCTTTGTCGAACTGCTCGGCGGACTCGGCGTGGCGCTAATCCTTTACTTCGGCGGCATCGGCGTCATCGAAGACGAGATCACCCTCGGCACGATAGCGGCGTTCATCTTCTACCTCGACTTCATCTTCCAGCCCATCCAGCGCCTCTCCCAGGTCTACGACACGATCCAGGCCGCCACCGCCGCCCTCAACAAGATTTTCGCCCTCCTCGACGAGCCGCCAGATCAGCAGGAGTCGCCGGACGCCAGGCCGTTGATACAGCCCGTCCGCGGCGAAGTCACCTTCGACGACGTTACCTTCGCCTACGGCGAGACGACCGTCCTCGAAGATATCGACATAACGATCACGGCCGGCCAGCGCGTCGCCGTCGTTGGCGCCACCGGCGCCGGCAAGTCGACCATGGCCAAGCTCCTCATGCGCTTCTACGAGCCAGGCCAGGGCCGCGTCCTCATCGATGGCCAGGACCTGCGCGACCTCCGCGGCCGCGACCTCCGCGCGGCGCTGATCATGGTGCCGCAAGAAGGCTTCCTTTTCAGCGGCACGATCCGCGACAATATCCTCTTCGGCCGCCCGCAGGCCACGGAGAAGGAGCTGGTCGCCGCCTGCCGCGAGCTCGGCATCGATAACTTCATCCAGTCCCTGCCCGAGGCTTACGACACGCTCGTCAGCTTCCGTGGCTCGCGCCTCTCCGGTGGCGAGAAGCAGCTCGTCTCCATCGCCCGCGCCTTCGTCGCCGACCCCGCCATCCTCGTCCTCGACGAAGCCACCTCATCGCTCGACCCCGAAACCGAAGGCATCATCGACACCGCCATCCGCCGTCTGCTCCAGGGCCGCACCAGCATCGT
>CBDTZZ010000252.1:0-1791 GCA_965365035.1 uncultured bacterium
GGATCGCGGATGACGAAATGATCGCCTCTCAGGGCGCAGACAGGTGTGGCGAGCCGGATCTGCGCCCAGGCTTCTTCGCCGGGCGACACCTCGCGGGCGTCGAGGAGTAGGAGGCGGCCTTCGACTTCGGCGGCGCCGGTATGCAGCGTGACGGTCAGGTTGTGACGCACGGGCCGCTTCAGATACGGGACGGCGCGCAGGCGGACATCGACCGACCTGATCGGCTGAAGCGCGCCCGGATGCGCCAGGACCATGCCCCGGTGCAGGTCGGCCGGGGCGAGGCCGGCGAGGTTGACGGCTGTGCGCCGTCCAGGCGGGGCGACCTCCACCTGCTGTCCGTGCGTCTGCAGGCCGCGGATCCGAGCGCGGACGCCCTCGGGCAGCGCCTCGACTTCGTCGCCAACCCGTAGTGATCCGTCAACGAGCGTGCCGGTGACAACCGTGCCGAAGCCGGACATCGTAAAGGCGCGGTCGATTGGCAGGCGCGGCCGTCCGGAGTCGCGCTTGCGTTCCGTCTTCGCCAGTTCAGCCTCGATCGCGGCAAGCAGGTCGTCGAGGCCCGCTCGAGTGACGGCGGAACAGGCGACGAGCGGGGCGTCTTGCAGCGTAGTGCCGCGCAGAACGTCGGCCGCGTCAGAGCGGGCGAGTTCGAGACCGTCCGCATCAACCAGGTCACTCTTGGTGAGGGCGACGACGCCGTGGGCGATGCCGAGCAGGTCGATGATCGCCAGGTGTTCGCGCGTTTGCGGCATGACGCCTTCGTCGGCGGCGATGACAAGGAGAGCGAGGTCGATGCCGCCGACGCCGGCCAGCATGTTCTTGATAAAGCGCTCGTGGCCGGGTACGTCGACGATGCTGACCTCATCGCCGCCCGGCAGGCGCAGCCAGGCAAAGCCGAGGTCGATCGTCAGGCCGCGCTCCTTCTCTTCTTCCCAGCGATCGGGGTCGATGCCCGTAAGCGCTTGGACGAGCGCAGACTTTCCGTGGTCGACGTGTCCCGCGGTACCGATGACGTACATGGCCGTTCGATTCTATACCGGCGATTTCTGCTCTGATACCATCGCGCCGTGCGTCCCGTCGGATACGTCTACGACCCGATCTACCTGGAGCACGACGTGGCAGGCCACCCGGAATCGTCCGGACGGTTGGAGGCGATCGTGTCCCACCTGGAGTCGTCCGGCGTGCTCGGCCGCCTCGAGAAGCTGCCCGCTCGCGATGCGACGGAGGACGACCTTGCGCTGGTCCACAGCCGCGCGCTCGTCGAGCAGGTGCGGGCGGCGGCGAGCGGCAGCCAGTGGCTCGATCCGGACACCTACGCCGTTCCGCGCTCCTTCCCGGCTGCTCTGCGCGCCGCCGGTGGCGTCCTCGCGGCGACAGACGCCGTCCTCGGCGGTGACCTTGGCCGGGCGTTCAGCCTAGTCCGGCCGCCGGGGCACCACGCGACGCCGGACCGGGCGATGGGGTTCTGCCTCTTCAACAACGTAGCGATCGCCGCTGCCCATCTTCTCGAGCGCTGTGGACTGGAGCGCGTCGCGATTATCGACTTCGACGTGCACCACGGCAACGGCACGCAGGACGCTTTCTACAGCGACGGCCGCGTCCTCTATTTCTCCACGCACCAGCACCCGTTCTACCCCGGCTCCGGCGACTGGCCCGAGGTTGGCGACGGACCGGGTCGCGGCGCCAACATCAACGTGCCCTTCCCGGCCGGATGTGGAGACGAAGCACTGCTGGCTGCTTATAGTGAGATCTGCGCGCCGGCGGTGAAGCGATTTAGGCCACAGTTCATCC
>CBDTZZ010000253.1:0-1778 GCA_965365035.1 uncultured bacterium
GTGGAGCTCGACCATGTCGAGGTCCTCGGGGCCGATGGCGGCCGTCTCGTAAGCCTGCTTCGCGGCGTTGCGGGTGACGGTGTTGATGTCGAACATCGTCGGGTTGCGCTCCTGGTACGGGTCCGAGGTGAGGATGGAGGCGGCAACCCAGACGGGCTTGGTCGTATACTTCTTGGCCTTTTCCGCCGACATGAGGACCGCCGCTGAGGCGCCGTCGCCGGTGGGGCAGCACATGTAGAGCGTGTTGGGCCAGGCGATGACGCGCGCGTTGAGCACGTCTTCCAGCGGAGTTTCTTTGCGGTACTGAGCGTTGGGGTTGAGGACGCCATGCTCGTGGTTCTTAACCGCGATCTTGGCGATCTGCTCCTGCGTGGTGCCGTACTTGCGCATGTGCTCAACGCCGGCCTGTCCGAAGACGCCCGGCATTAGGCCCGTGCCCATGATGCCCTCGGTGCTGTAGGCTCGGTCGCCGCCGCCGCCAGCGCCCAGAAGGCCCATCTTGCCCATCTGCTCGCTGCCGACTGCCAGCGCTGTGTCGTAGGCGCCGGAAGCGACTGAGTAGTAGGCTTCCCGGAAGGCCGTGGAGCCGGTGGCGCAGGCGTTGGCCACGTTGATGACCGGGATGCCGGTGGCGCCGATCTCTTTCATCAGGCGCTGGCCGATCATGGCGTTGGACTGGTAGAGGTTGCCGCTAGCGACGAGCTCGATGTCCTTGATCGAGCAGCCCGCGTCCTTGAGGGCGGCGATGGTCGTCTCCGAGGCGAGCTGGACGACGTCCTTGTCCGGGTAGCGCCCGAACTTGAGCATGTGCACTCCGACGACTGCTACATCACGCATTGTGGTTTCCTTCCTTCGGTCCGCCGCCGGCGGACTCTACTCCTGGACCTTGAACTTGGCGGCGACCACGTCGTTGCCTTCGCGGTCCTGAGCCGTAACTTCGGTGAACATCTTGACGCGCTTGCCAAACCAGTTGGTGTCGGGCTTCTCCGGGTCGAGCCCGTAGACGTTGGCTCGAATGGAAACGCCATCATCAAGGTCGATGATGGCGCCGACGTACGGTGCTTCGAGGCCGGGGACTGTCTGGTGGACGACGCTGAAGACGTAGATCTCGCCCTCGTCGCCGAACTTGACCTCGCTGAGCTTGTCGGTCTCGCCGCATTTGCCGCAGGCGAGGCGAGCGCCCAGGAACTTGGCTTCGCAGCCGCCGCACTGCATTCCCCAGAAGTATGCTGCCTCTTCCGGATACTTCTCAGGGATGCGCAGAAACTTGACGATCGGGTTGGTTTTCTTCTCGGTAGTGGTTTCTTGAGCCAAGGGCGGGCCTCCTTTTTATGCGTTTCGTATGTTTGCAGACCTTGACGTGCGCGTCAAGGGTCTTCGCGGGCCGTTGCCCGCCGGTAGTCCTCTGGCGTGTTCAGGTCGAGCAGGACGGCGGCTGAGTCGAACGGGACATCGTGAACGTCCGCTGCGTGGCGGGCGATGACGGCTCTAAGGCCCTGCGTCGCTTCGTCGACATCTCGGAGTTCCGGCAGGAGCGTGCCGTCCAGGATCACGGGATGCCCGCGTCGCCCGTCGTGGGAGGGGACGGTGATGCCAGAGGTATGGAGAGCGAGGAGCCGTCGCGTGACGGCGGCCGGGCGCGGCTGGTCGACGGAGAGGATCAGCAGTGTCTGGGCGCTCTCCGCCGCGGCGGCTCCGGCGCGCAAGGACGAGGCGCGGCCTTCACGGTAGGTCTCGTTGATGATGCCACGGGCGCCTGCGGCGACAACGAGAGGAAG
>CBDTZZ010000254.1:0-1774 GCA_965365035.1 uncultured bacterium
GGTTGGGTCCGCGCATGGCGATATCCGGCTCCGGCTCGTTGAAGAAGTGGCCGGTGATGTAGGCGCCGCGGCCGCCGCCCGTCTCCATGAAGCAGGCGCCCTGCCCGCCGAAATCCCAGAGCGGTTCCTTGCCGGCGATCTCGGCGGCGATGTTGCGCGCCACGACCTCCGCCTCGCCGTGCGCGAAGACGCCTGCCTTGGGCAGCTGCGTCCCGTTCGCCAGCGGGATCACCGTCGTGTCGCCGATCGCGTAGACGTCGGGCGCGGCTGTCGCCAGCGTCAGGCGGTCGACGGTCACCCAGTCGCCGCCATTGACGAGCGCCGAACCCTTGAGCACGTTCGGCAGCCGGTGCACAGGCGTCGCGATGAGCATGTCGAAGCCGGCGTCTGAGCCGTCGCTGAAATGGAGCTGCCCCTCCCCGTGGTCCACGGACTCAAGCGAGACGCCGCCGGTGAAGCCGATGTCGCGCTCCTTGAGCAGGTCGAGCACGCGCCCGCCGATCTCTTGGCCGGTCGCTTTCAACGGCACCTGCTCCGGTGAGTAGAAGTGTAGATCGACGTCGCCGCGGATCTTGCGCTTGCGGAAGAGGTGCTCCAGGAGCATCGCTCCCTCGTAGGGCGCCGCTGGGCAACGATACGGCAGTGCCGTCACGCAGACGGCGATGCGGCCGCCGCTGAGCTTCGGCAACTCCTCACGCAGGCCTTCGGAGCCTTCCGCGTGGTAGAAAGTCCAGGCGCGGTTCAGGCCCGGCACCTCCTCCGAGGAGTAGTCGACACCGAGGCTGACGACGAGGTAATCGTAGGGTAGCTCCTCGCCGTTCTGCGCCTGCACGCGCTTTTTATCGAAGTCGAAGCCAATGATCTCGGCCGCCTTGAACTCGATCCCTTTCCGCTCCAGCCGGCGCAAGTCTCGCGAGAGGTGCTCCACCCGGCGCTGGCCCAGCATCACCCAGGAAAGCGAAGGCGCGAACGTGAAGATCGGCGAGCGATCGACGAGAACGACGCGGTGCTCCTTGTCGAGCATCCTTCGCAGGCGGCTGGCGGCGACGAGGCCGCCGATCCCGCCGCCCAGGACGAGTACGGTTTTACCCGGCATCGGCTGGCGGGTTGGGCCCCTTGGATTCGAAGCCGAACAACCCCTCAAGGCCGACGACAAGCGACTTCAGGTTCATCACTTCGCGTACCGCGAGAAGGACGCCGGGCATGAACGAAGCCCGGTCCGAGGTGTCGTGGCGGATGCGGAGGGTCTCGCCCGTGCCGCCGAATATCACTTCCTGATGGGCGACGAGGCCCGGCAGGCGAACGCTGTGAATCGCGACGCCGTCGACGCCGCCGCCACGCGTGCCCTGGATCGTTTCTCTCTTCGTCCCCGTCACGTTCAGCGGCTTGCCGTGCGCGTCGACGATCAGCTTCGCCGTCGTCAGGGACGTGCCGGATGGGGCGTCGATCTTGCCGTCGTGGTGCTGTTCGACGATCTCAGCGTAGTCGTAGAAGCGCGCGGCCATGCGCGCCATCTGCTGCATGAGGATGGCCCCGATCGCGAAGTTCGAAGCGACGACCGATCCTAGCTCTCGCTTGGCGCACTCTTCGCCCAGGTGCGAGACGAAGCTTTCGCTCAATCCGCTCGTGCCCGAGACCAGGCGCACGTGCTCCTCCAGCGCCGCCTCCGCGAGTTTGGGCGTCCACTCGGCGCTGGTGAAGTCCACGATCACGTCGGGGCGGGTGCGGGTGATGAGGGCGGTGATTCCGACGCCAAGGGTGTCTCTCTCCTGAC
>CBDTZZ010000255.1:0-1774 GCA_965365035.1 uncultured bacterium
AAGATCAGTTCTGGACTCGCATGCTGAACGGCGTGAATCGCCAGGACATAGCCGGCATCGTCGGCCCGCCAGAGACCAACGCCTTCGGCACGGACGAGTTCCTGACGCTCTGTCCGGAGCTGGGGAGCCAGCCGTACCTCAACGTCAACCACGGCACCGGCACGCCCGAGGAGGCCGCGGAGTGGCTGGCCTACTGCAACCGCCGCACGGAGAGCCCCGCTCAGGTGAAAGTCGTTGGCGTGGGCAACGAAGTATACGGCTTCTGGGAGACAGGCCATTGCGGCGGCGAGGAGTATGGCCAGCATTTCCTCGAGTTCGCCGAGGCACTCCGGGCCGTCGACTCCGACGTTAAACTCCTGGCCACTGGGGCGCCTCGCGCGAACGGCAGCTTCACCTCGGAACTGCTGCGGACGGCGGGGAAGGCGATCGACTACGTGTCGGTGCACGCGTTCCACCCACCGTTTCCCGGGATTCGCCCGCTGCGGGACGACGAGGCGGACTACTGGTCGGTAGTATCAGGGCCCGAGGCGATGATCCGGAACGTGGACGATGTGATCGCCGACATCGAGCGAGAACTCGGGCCGGATTCACCGGTTCGCGTCGCGTTTGACGAGTGGAATCTCTGGAACTCCTGGGATGACTGCGTCGCCACCAACTACGACCTGCGTGCGGGCCTCATGTTCGCGGGCACCTTCAATCGTATCCATGAGCGCGTGCCGCGGCTGGAGATCGCGATGATCGCCCAGCTGGTCAACATGCTGGGCCTGATCCAGACAGAGGGCGACAAGCTGTTTGAGTCGGCCGGCTACTTGGTAAGTCGGCTCTACGCGGAAGAGACGCTGCCCCTCGCCCTAAAGTGTCAGGTCGAAGGCGAGACGTTCGACGCCCCGGTGTGGGCGGACATCCCCGAGCGCCTTCAGCCGACGATGGACGAGGACCTGACCGGCCTACCGTACGTGGACGCGTCGGTAACGGCTTCGGACGACCGTAAGCGGCTGGCCGTGTTCCTGGTGAACCGCTACCTGGATCAGCCAGTGACGATCGACCTCACGTTCGACGGCCCGCAGCCGCCAACGTCCGGCAGGCTCCGGCAGATGGCCGCCGACAGCCCATTCGCCCGCAACGACTTCGACAACCCGCAGCAGCTGCGCATCGTCGATCTCGACGTTCCTGCGCTCGACCGCCTGGAGCTGCCACCGCACAGCGTCAGCGCTCTATTGCTCGGCTAGCGTCTCCTCGTTGCAGACGCCCGCCTCTACAGGCCAAGCGTCAGACGGCGGCGCGTTCTTCTGCCGCTGAGTAGCGGCCCGAGCGGGCAAGGCTGCTCATGCGCGCGCGGTGCAAGAGCGCTGCCTGAGCCTCGGCGCCATGCGAGCCGCCCCAGATCTCGAGGCCCGGGTACTGTAGAGCGCGCCCGAACGAGAACGTCAGCTCCCACGGAAGATCGCCTCCGCGCACCATCCCGTCGAGGTTCGTGCAGGCTTCCTCGCCAGTCTGGCCGCCGGACAGGAAGGCGATTCCGGGCACCTCCCGCGGTACGCACTCGCGCAGCGTGGCGAGCGTCAGCTCCGCTATCTCGTCGCTCGTCGCCTGCTGCGGGCGATCGAAAAAACCGAGCAGTGCGAACTCTGCGCCGCAGCGATGATAGGCGACGGAAGATGCCACGTGCACGAGGCGACCTACGATAACGGCGTGAGGATTCCCGGCGGAGAGCCCTAGCCCTTAAACAAGCGCGATAAGGCGCCGCATCCGCCGCCGCGCGTCGGGAGCGTCG
>CBDTZZ010000256.1:0-1771 GCA_965365035.1 uncultured bacterium
TCATCTCCAAAGGCCACCCCATCGGCGCCACCGGCGTCGCCCAGATCTACGAAATCTTCACCCAGCTGCGCGGCGAGGCCGGCGACCGGCAGGTCAAGAACGCGAAGCTGGGACTGACAGAGAACGGCGGCGGCATGGTCAAGGGCGACCCTGCGGCTGTCTCCGTCCACATCTTCGCCGTCTAGCCACAGATCGAATCGACAGATCGGGGGCGGCGCTTGTCCGTCCCCGATTCTTTATACGGAGGGTTACATGCCGCGTGCGCAGTTAGTCTCGAACCTGGTCGTAGCGGCGTTCGGCATTCTCACCATCGCCCTTGGCATCTGGGCGCTCATCGACCCCTCGTCCTTCTTCGACAACATCGCAGACTGGCCGCCGTACAACCGCCACTTCATACACGATATCGGCGCTTTCCAGGTCGCCATCGGCGCAGTGCTCCTCTTCGCCCTCATCTGGCGGAGCGACGCCGTGCTGGCAGCGCTCGGCGGAGCCGCTATCGGCGCGACGCTCCACTGGATCGCCCACATCACCGACGAGGACCTGCTCGGCGGCAGCGACACCGACCCCTACCTGTTGGGGATCGTCGCCCTCATCCTCGTGCTTACCTTCGTCTGGCGTCTCTTCGCCGGCAAGGGCGAAGTCCCCCGCTACTGACGCCAGCCGCTCAGAGCTTCAGGACAGGCCAGTCCTTCATCGCCTCCCGCGCCCGTTTGGCATTGGCGCTGCGGCTGCGTTGGCCGCCTGCGCCTCCCACCTCCGATCCGGCCGGTCGAGCTTTCGCGACGAACGCGCCGTCCTTGATCTCTCCCCGGAATGCCGTCGACGAAAGCTCCGACATGTCCTCAGACTCGCTGTGGGAGAAGACGACGGCTGGGCCCGCCGCGCCCGCAAGATCCGCCGGGAGCGCCACGTCTGCGTTCTCAGGATCCGCCTCCGCAATCGCCCGGATCGATGGGTAGCCGTTCTCACCCTCCGTCACCAGCGTCCAGGCGTCCTCGCCGGCGTCCGTATCTACGGTTATCGGCTCCAGCTTCATGATCGCGCGCCCGAAGAACCAGCCAAAGAGCCGACGGTGGAAAGGAATCCGCCGCAGCATCCGCGCTGGCGGGTACTTGCGCATCTCCTGCTCCAGCAGATGCTTGACGAAGAAGTCGCCTTTGACGTCCGCGTAGACGTCGGCGTCGGCGCGCATGTAGACGCCGGCTGTCAGCAGGGCGATCTTGGGCGACTGACGGATCAGCTGAGCCTTCTGCGAGTAGGCCAGAGTTGCCGTGATGTAGACATCGTCCCCGAGCACGTAGGGCGTTACTGCGACCGGGACGAGCTGCCCGCGCGAGCCGTGATAGGCGAGCACGCCCGCAGGCGCGTCATAGATGGCGCGCAGGCTGTCCGGTCCGATCATCGCCGTCTACCGGCTCAGCGTCTCGCCGCTGTAGAGCTTCGTCACGCGCACCTGGCCGGGAGGTGCAGCCTCGATGCACAGCTCGCACAGCACGCACTCGTCCAGGTTCTCCTCGACGATCGCGGCCTTTCCCTCGGCGTCCGCCTCGAAGATGTTCACCGGACAGACCTCGGCCAGCTTCTTGGCCAGCGCCGTGTCTTCCGCCGCTGCTTGATCCACCTCCACCTTGATGAACATCGCCTTCGTCTCTGCCACCTGTCTCTGTCTCCTAACCGAGTTTCTCGCGCACGAGGTCCGGTATCTGCGATATCTCTTCCGCCACCGAGATTCCGGCTTCTGCTAGCCGTTCCAGCTTCTCCGCCGCCGTGT
>CBDTZZ010000257.1:0-1692 GCA_965365035.1 uncultured bacterium
CCGCGCTAGCCGCGGGGGAGGCCGAGGCCGCGGCCGGCGATGATGCCGCGCTGGATCTCCGAGGTGCCGGCGGCGATCGTCGCGCCGACGCTGGTCACGTAGGTGCGGGCGAAGCGGCCCTGCAGCCGCGCGTGCTTCGAGCCCTCCGCCACCTGGCCGTAGAGGCCCATGATGCCGAGGCCCAGCCGCGAGAGCTTCTGGCCGTACTCCGAGTGGTAGACCTTGGCCGCGCTCGACTCGTAGTTGGGGATCTGGCCGCGGTCCTGCATTGAGGCGACGCGGTACGAGAGGTAGCGCCCGACCTGGTTCTCAACCGCCAGGTCGGCGAGCGCCGTGCTGATCGTGTGCGGCGCCTTGCCCAGGCCGCCGTCGCCGTTCGCTTCGCGGTCCTTCACGTAGCCAATGAGCGTGTCGAGTGAGCGCCGATAGCTGGCGCCGGAGCTGATGTTGGAGCGCTCGAAGTCCAAAGTCGTCATGCCGATGTACCAGCCGCGGTTCTCCTCGCCGACGAGGTAGCGCGCCGGGATGCGCACGTCTTCGAAGATGATCTCGTTGAAGATGTGCTCGTTGGCCATGTTAACCAGCGGCCGGACGCTGATGCCGGGCGTGTCCATCGGCGTTACGAAATAGCTGATGCCTTTGTGCTTCGGCGCCTCCTGGTCGGTCCGCGCCATGAGGAAGCACCAGTTCGCCTTGTGCGCGTTCGACGACCAGACTTTGGTGCCGTTGAGCACGTAGTCGTCGCCGTCCTTGACCGCGCGCATCTCAAGCGAGGCGAGGTCGGAGCCAGCGTTGGGCTCGGAGTAGCCCTGGCACCAGATGATATCGCCGGAGAGGATGTCAGGGATCAGCTCCTTCTTCTGCTCCTCGCTGCCGTAGACCATGAGCGTCGGGCCGGCGTAGTTGATGCCGATGATGGCCGTGTTCGGAGCGCGAAAGTACGCCAGCTCCTCGGAAAGGACGACCTGCTTCATGAACGGCAAGTCCTGGCCGCCGTACTCCGCCGGCCAGGCGGGCGCGATCCAGCCCTTGCCGGCGAGCTTACGCGTGAAGCTGTGGGCGAAGTCCCAGGTGTCTTCTCGCAGCTCGAAGGGATCGAAGTCCCAGTCTTCGGGCACCTCGGCCTTGAGGAAGGTCTGTATCTCGCTGCGGAACGCTTCTTCTTCGGCCGTGAAGCGGTAATCCATGGATCGTCTCCTTCTCGAACGTTCGCGCGCCCATTCTACACGAGGACGCCGATCGGCGTAGCCGGGCCTAGCCGGACGGGCGTCGTCGTTTGATCGCGAGAACGGCCTCTCGCTCCCGGCCCTTGAGGTCGCGGATCGCGTAGAGCGTGACCGTCGCCGGGGCACCGCGGCGGCGCAGCTCCTTGACGAAGGCGAGGACGCGGTCGGGGGCGCCGCGCAGGCAGTCCTTGAGCGCCCAGCCGACGCCCTTTTGCACGAGGTCCTCGGGGTCGAAGGCCAGCCGGTCGCAGAAGTCGAGCGCGGTGTCCGTGTAGCGGCCGGACTCGCCGACTTTGCGCGTAAAGGCGACGACGCTGGAGCGCCGCTTCCAGCGGTTCGGCGAGCGCGTCCAGCGGTCGAGCAGTTTGAGGACGGCCTCCGGGTAGCGCTCAAGGAGGGGCTGGAGGACGCCGCCGCAGAAGTCGTCGACGTGCGACCAGCCGCGGAAGTCGTCAAGCATCCGGTC
>CBDTZZ010000258.1:0-1664 GCA_965365035.1 uncultured bacterium
GCCCACTTCGCCTGCCTCGTGAGTCTCCAGCTGGCCGTCCTCGTGTGTGTGAGTGTAGGAGCGTGTGATCACCATCGGCTCCGCCTCGCGCTCGAACTTGAGCGTGCCTTCGTCGCTGTCGAGGAGGAAGAACGCGAGAGCGAGGTCCGCGTCTAGCACCAGCGCGCCCGTTTCCTGATCCACCAGGCCGACGAGGAAGCGGTTCTCGCCAACCGCCAGGTCGCCAGAGATGACCGTCGGTAACAGCGCTCCGTCCGGAAGCGGCGTCAGGACGACCGGATCCGTCTCCGTCGGAGCGTCGCCGTTGCCGCCGCCGCAAGCCGCTATGCCGATGGCGAGCGCGCCGAGAAGCGGCAGGAGGAAGCTACGTGTGGTGAAGCGCATGGTGCGAGTGTGTCTCCTTCGTGTCGACGCCGCAGCAAGCTTCCAGTTCCTCGTGCAGGGCGCGGGTCTCTAGCTGCAGCGTGGCGTGCTCTATTGTAAACGTACGTGAGAGCATAGTGCGGAGATTCACAAGCACTTCGTGCGCGTCGCAATCGCCAATCGTCTCAACGTGCGCGCTAAGCGACACGAAGCCGGACGTCACCGTCCAGACGTGGAGGTCGTGCACGCTGCGCACGTGCGGCACCTTCAGCATCTCGTCCTGCACATCGTGCACGTTCACGTCCGGCGGCGTCGACTCCAGCAGCACCTGCGTAGACTCCCACGTGATGCGGAAGGAGCTGAGCAGGATCAGCACGCCGATGCCGACGCTGATCAGCGGGTCGAAGATGTACTCGCCGGTTACCGCCATCGCGACGCCGGCTGCGATCACGCCAAAAGAGGCCACGGTGTCGCCGATCACGTGCAGAAACGCCGAGCGCATGTTGAGGCTGTGGCGGCGCCGGTCGAACAGCAGCGCCACCGCGACCATGTTGCCGACGAGACCGGCAGCGGCGATCGCCAGCATCGGTCCCGTGTCGACTTCGGGTGGGTTGCCGAAGCGGCTGCCCGCCTGCCAGAAGACATAGCCGGCGATGAGCACCAGGGCGATGCTGTTCACGAACGCCGCTAGTATCTCCGCCCGGTGGAAGCCGAACGTGCGGCGCTCCGTGGCCGGCCGTGACGCCAGCCAGATCGCCCCCAGGCTGAGGCCGAGTGCGCCCACGTCCGACGCCATGTGTCCGCCGTCCGCCGCCAGCGCCAGGCTGCCCGTCAGGATGCCGCCGACGACCTCCGCGACAAGCAGCGTCAACGTGATGACGAGGGCGATCGCCAGTCGCCGCTTGTCTTCGCTCCTTCCGTGCGCGTGGCTCACGTCTGATGCTCCGGATGGTAGCGGCTGCAGACATATACTCTGTCGCCGACATCAACGAGCAAGTCATCGGCCGCGGCGAGGAGCGCGCGGACCCGCGGCTCTGGTACGGAGTAGTAGGTGCGCCGGCCGCGCTGCTCGCGCTCGACGAGTCCGCAGTCCCAGAGGCAGGCCAGGTGGCCAGACACGTTCGGCTGGGATAGGCGGGTGATCTCGGTGATCTCGGATACGCAGCGGGGTTCGTCCAGGCAGGCGCGCAAGACGCTCAGCCGGGAGCGATCGGCCAGCCCCTTGAAGAGCGCCGTGATTACTGAGTCGCGTGTCTCGCCCTGGTGTCGCGCTGAGGTCAACATATCACTACTCAGTGATA
>CBDTZZ010000259.1:0-1643 GCA_965365035.1 uncultured bacterium
ACGGAATTACCGCTATAAAGGGTCTGCTCGTCGGCCATTCGACTGATCTTGACGGCGCAACCGGATGCACCGTCGTCCTCTGCCCGGCCGGCGCTGTCGCCTCCGTCGACGTCCGCGGCGGCGCACCCGCAACGCGTGAGACCGACGTTCTGCGCCCCGGAAACCTCGTCGACCGTGTCCACGGTGTGCTCCTATCCGGCGGCAGCGCCTTCGGCCTCGACGCCGCTGCCGGCGTCATGAGTTGGCTTGAGGAGCACGGTCACGGTTTTCCCGTGCGTACCGGCGTTGTCCCCATCGTCGCAGCCGCCGCGCTCTTCGACCTCGGCCTCGGTTCGCCCGACAGTCGCCCGGACGCCGCTGCCGGCTACGCTGCCTGCGAAGCGGCGAATGCGGGGCCCGTCGAAGAGGGAACAGTCGGCGCGGGAACCGGCGCCACTGTCGGTAAGGCGCTCGACATACAGCACGCCCTCAAGGGTGGCATCGGCACCGCCATCGAGCGCACAGCCTCCGGCGTCACGCTCGCTGCTCTCATGGCCGTCAACGCCTGGGGCGAAGTCGTTGACCCCGACACGGCGCACGTTGTCGCCGGTCCTCGTGCCGACGAACGCGGCTTCGCCGACACGATCGAAGTCGTGCGCGCCCGGCCGCCGCTCTCGCCTTACACTTCCGAGAACAGCACCCTCGGTGTCATCGCCACAGACGCTGCTCTGACCAAAGAAGATTGCGCACGACTGGCGACGATGGCACACACCGGAATGGCGCGCGCCATCCGTCCCGTCAACACTCCGGTCGACGGCGACATCATGTTCGCGCTCGCCACCTGCGATAACGCCACTGAGACCGATCTCGTCCAGCTCGGCACTCTCGCTGCCCGCGCCGTCGAACGCGCTGTCGTCCGCGCCGTCCAGACGGCGACCGGCCTGGCGGGCGTTCCCTCGGCATCTGAGTGGCCGTCCGCCTGAGGCACGCTCTTTACTGATCCTTTACTTTCGCACCGGCTCTCTTCACTGCTGTGTTTACCCGCTGATCAGACACTTGTGCCTGTAACACGCAGTTCGTGCCACTTACACAACTTGTGGCAGGGCTCACAGGGAGGGTTTAGCCGATGGGCATCGTACAGAGTCTCTTCTCCCGCATCGGGAGCGATCGCAAGGAGAGCGATAAAGAACCGGCTGTCGACACCCTGCCGGTCAAGCCAGCCACCGCGAACCTGATGATTCTGATGCCGGACGCCGCCGGCATCGCGGCCTATCAGCAGCACGCCTTCGTCGCTGCTAGTGGAGCCGAGGCGTACCTCGGCTCCATCTTCAGCGGCGGCACTCAGGAAGGCGCCATCATGTTCTGGGGCCTTACCTGGCGGCCGTCGGACAACGGCCACCAGGACTTAGAGGCGGAGGTCGTCATTCTTATCCGCGACCCCAGCCGCCGAGGACTCGTCTACACCTTCTCCTTCGTTGACCTCGACACCGCCTACGACTTCGTCCGAGAAGAGATGAAGGCCGGCCTGGACCTGAACCGGACGGCCATCTTCTGGGCCGTGCCCGCGGAGGCAACGGCTGACAGCTACGGCAAGATCACCGTCACGCCCAGCAGGTCGCCCACGTTCGGGCCCGCTGCGAATCTCGTGGCGCCCGACCACCAGC
>CBDTZZ010000260.1:0-1638 GCA_965365035.1 uncultured bacterium
CATGCCGATCAGCGCCGGCGTGCGCGTGCCGGCCTGCAGGATGCCCGTGCCGAGCTTGATCTTGGAGGTGCGGGCGGCGACGTAGGCCAGTGGCGAGATGCCGTCCGAACCCCAGGCCTCCGCCGACCAGGCGTATCCCACGCCCAGCTTCTCCGCCTCGACGACGAAGTCGACGGCACTCTCCCAGTTCTCCCGCCCGAATCCGACCTGTACCGCGGTACTCAGTTTCCCTGCCATGATGCGCCCCTCTCTAAGCGTTGTGCGCAGCACAGCATACACCGGCGCAGCGTTGTCCCTCGTGAGCCGCGGGGATGCGCGGCGTTGCGGTCTCGTGAGATACTGCCGGTCACGATGAACGCTTGGCTCGATGACGCCTGCTCCCTCGCCGATGCGATCCGCCGCGGCGAGGTGCGCTCAACGGACGCCGTAGAGGCGTCGTTGGCCGCGATCGAGGCGTCGAAGGTCAACGCGCTGGTGACGCTGGACGCCGAGGGCGCGCGCAAGAGCGCCGCCGCGATCGACGAACGGATCAAGGGCGGCGGTGACGCGGGCCTCTTCGCCGGCGTGCCGCTGCTGGTCAAGGACGTCGAGGATGTCGCCGGCCTGCCGACGAGCCACGGCTCGCTCGTCTTCAAAGACGCGATCGCCGAAGAAGACTGCACGTCGGTCGCCCGCTTACGCGCTGCCGGCGCCGTGATCCTCGGCAAGTCCGCCACCTCGGAGTTCGGCTTCGTCGCCTACACCTCGACGAAGGTGCACGGCACGACGCGCAACCCCTGGAACCTGGAGCGCACACCGGCGGGATCGTCCGGTGGCTCCTCTGCGGCCGTGGCGGCGGGCCTGGTGCCGCTCGGCTCCGGCGGTGACGGCGGCGGCTCGATCCGCCTGCCGGCGTCTTACACCGGACTCGTTGGCATGAAGGGCACCTACGGGCGCATACCGCGCGGCCCTCGCACGGGCTACGGCATGCTGGCGGCCGTTAAGGGTACCCTCGCCCGCAGCGTGCGCGACGCCGCCCGCTGGTACGACGTGACGACGGGCTACGATCCGCGTGACGCCTTCTCCCTGCCGCGGCGAGAGGAGGGCTGGGAGTCCAGTCTGGGGTCCTGCGACCTGCGCGGACTGCGCGTTGCCTTCTCAGCGAACCTCGGCAACGCGATCGTCCACCCGGAGGTCGAGCGCCTGGTCACGCAGGCCGCCGACGTACTGATCGAAGCGACCGGATTGAGCCGCGTCGACATCGACGTAGACGTGCCGGAGAACGGGCTCGCCTGGGCCCGCGCTGGACTGCCCTCGCTGATCGCCGATCTCCATGAGTACTGGCCCGAATGCAAGGAAGACCTGACATTCGAGATCGCCTTCGCGATGGAAGCAGCGCCGATGTACCGCGCCAAACACGGCGCGGCCGTCGAGAAGTTCCGCGTCAAGATGAACGAGGCGATGGCCAACCTCTTCGAGGAGACGGACATCGTCCTCTGTGCGACGAGCCCGATGGAGCCGTTCGCGGCCGAGGGCCCGATGCCGTCTCAGGTGGGCGAAGTCTCTGTCAGCCCGTACAACGCCGGCGCTTTGACGATCCCGGCAAACCTCTCGGGCTACCCGGCGATCTCGATCCCCGCCGGATTATCGGAGAGCGGC
>CBDTZZ010000261.1:0-1578 GCA_965365035.1 uncultured bacterium
AGGACTTCCCGGAGACCTCTGACCTCGCGCCCGGCTACAACGCGAACGGCGAGCTCCACTTCGGCCCGGAGGGCTTCCTCTACGCCAGCATCGGCGACTACGACTTGTTCGACAAGGATCCCAGCATAATTACAGACATGGGGACGCCCGTCGGCAAGCTGCTGCGCATGACGAAGGACGGCGCGGCAGCCCCGGACAACCCCTTTGAGGATGATCCTTCCGCCGACCCGCGCATCTTCGCCTACGGCTTCCGCGAGCCAATCTCCTTCACCTTCTCGCCCGCCGGTACCATCTACGGCGCCGACAACACGACGGTCAGTTGCGAGGAGTTGAACGTGATTGAGGCGGGCGGCTACTACGGCTGGCCGGAGATGGGCGAATTCCCGTTTGACGACTGTGAGGCCGCGCCCGGCAACCAGGCCATACATCACTTCACCCGCGAAGGGCTCGACCCGAACGCCTTCATCTCGTTCGTAGAGGTCTCGGCCCTGTCGTTCCTCTCCAACAGCCCTTACAACCTTCTCGGCGACTCTCTGATCGTCTGTGAGAGCCAGAAGGGAGCAGCCGCCGATGGAACACAGACCAACGGCGTCCTGCGCTCCCTCACGCTCTCCGGCGATCAAGTCACCGCTAGCGAAGTCATCACTGACTCCTGCTTCGGCGAAGCACGCGTCGCCCCGGACGGTATCGTCTACTACGCAACGCGGACCGAAGTACGACTGCTGGTAGACGATCCGGCACAGCTCGCCCCCGCCCCCTGATGTCCTCGCGACCTCAACGCCGCCGCAAGCAGAAGGCTCAGAAGCCACCCAATGCCAGCCGCTCGATGTTGATCGCCGTTGGCGTCGTCCTGGCGGCCGCCGGCGTAACGCTGGGGCTCGTTCTTCTGCTGACGGGCGGCGATGACGACAGCGGGGAGGCCGCCCAGGCGACCAGTGCGCCGTTCGAACCGATAGACGCCGATGGACAGGCGATCGTCGCCCTGGGTAGACGATCCGTTGAGGCTCTGCCAGCCGGCGAGTGGCCGGAACTCTATGACGCGTTTACACAGGAGTTCCGCGACCGCTGCTCGTTGAGCGACTTCGTTGCCGCTGGGGAGGCAGACACCGCCGATCTCGGAAGCTCGCTTCAACAGATCCGCTTCAAGCACCTGATCGACGTCATCATGTCCGGCGATACGGCCAGCGCCGTAATCGTTGGGACTCTCTCTGACGACGAGTATTCGATCGAGACGGCCTACGTACGAATCGACAGCGTGTGGAAGATCGCGCCCGCGCCCGGCACGACTGGCTGCAGCGCCTTCAACCGGCTATCCGGCTGACGGGCCACCTTCTGGCCCCGAGCCAGCGCCACGACGCCTCACAACCGCCCACGCCACGCCACCGGCCGCAAGCATCACGGCCAGGATGACCAGGGCCCAGATAAGCACACCGCCTCCGCCTTCCTCGCCGCTCTCTCCGGGCGCCGGCGTTTTAGACGCCGAATCACTCGGTGAGGCGTTCTGAGAGCCTCCAGCGTCCGGCCCAGCGCCGTTAGTGGACGTCTCTCCACTTTCAGCGGGCGTCCCGCCGCCGCCGG
>CBDTZZ010000262.1:0-1546 GCA_965365035.1 uncultured bacterium
ATACAGCCGTTCACGAGGAACGACCCTCTGCACGAGGCCGGCGGCGAAGGCCGCTGGCGCATCGATCGGATCGCCGGTGAGGATCATCTGCATCGCGAGGCCCGGCGGTACGTGACGTGGGAGCGTCTGCGTGCCGCCGGCTGAGGGAATGTAGCCGAGGCTGACCTCCGGCAGTCCGAACTGTGCGTCATCGGAGGCGATGCGGATGTCACAGCACATCGACAGCTCGATCCCGGCGCCCAGCGCGTAGCCGTGGATCGCCACGATCAGCACCTCGTCGAGCGAGAGGATCAGGCCCCACAGGTCACGCTCGCGGCGGGCGCGGCGGGCCTCCGCGATCGACGGAGCCGTCCCGAACTCGCTGATGTCAGCGCCGGCTGAGAACGCGCGCTCACCCGCGCCCTTAAAGACGACGACACGCACGTCCGGGTCATCGCGAACGGCGAGCATCAGCTCCCAGAGATCGTCGCGCATCCGCAGGTTGATCGCGTTGAGGACATCGGGACGGTTCAGCGTCACCCAGGCGACGCCGCCGTCGCGCTTCTCGTAGAGGACAGGCCCTTCGCTCATCGCCAGTCCGGTTTGCGCACAGAGCTTCTCTTCTTGTTCTCGAGCGTGCGGGCGAGGTCGGCGTTCATCTTCTCGTGCAGATCGCGCATGTCCGGCGAGCCGGGACGCATCGAGTCGTTGCGCCACTTGCGGAGGGTCGCCTTGTCGGCCGCCGCGAGTCCGGCGTCTTCGATCAAACGGTCGCAGACGAAGACGAACAGCTCGCGCGTCTCCTCGATCTCGAACTCGACCTTCATTCTTCGCTCCGGACGCGCCCATAGCGGCCACGCTGACGCGTCTGACGGTCCGTCTTCGCGTCCATATAGGCGCCGACGGCTTCGTTCATGCCATCCGTAAGCGCCTTCATCTTCACAGTGCCCTCGGCATGATCGGTGCGCCACTGGCGGACGCCCGCCTTCGCCTTCTGCGAGACGCCGCTGTTATCGAGGACGTAGGACGTGACGATCGCCAACAGCGAACGCGCCTCGTCTTCTTCCATTATCAGATGCATCGGCTCACTTCCCCTTGAACTTCGGCTGGCGCTTCTCCAGGAACGCGCGCACACCCTCGGCGCGGTCCTCGGTGGTCTGGAGAATCATCGTCAGGTCGGTTTCGTATCGCAGCCCCTGATCGAGTGGCATCTCAGCGCCGCGCGACACCGCCTCCTTGGCGTACTGTACGGCAATCGGTCCTCGCTCAGCGATCCGCCCGGCGATGGCGTCCGCGCGCTCAGCCAGCGCCGCCTTCGCCACGACCTCGCTGACGATGCCGATGCGCAGGGCCTCCACCGCGTCAATCGGCTCGCCGCTGAGCACCAGCGCCAGGGCGTTTCCTCGGCCGGCCAGGCGCGCCAGGCGTTGCGTCGCGCCCGCCATCGGTACGAGGCCCAACCCAGTCTCCGGGAACGCGAACGTCGCGTCTTCGGCGGCGATGCGGATGTCGGCCGCCAGCGCCAGCGCCAGCCCGCCCCCAAAAGTCTCGCCATGCAGCGCACAGA
>CBDTZZ010000263.1:0-1540 GCA_965365035.1 uncultured bacterium
TCGCGATGGGCGCGCGGCCGATCGCCATCCTCGACTCGCTGCGCTTCGGGCCGCTCACCGACGCCAGGAACCGCTACCTGTTCGAGGGCGTCGTCGCTGGCATCAGCGGATACGGCAACTGCCTCGGTATTCCCACCGTTGGCGGCGAGGTCTACTTCGAGGACTCGTACGCTGACAACCCCCTCGTCAACGCCATGTGCATCGGCGTCGCGCCGGTCGATAAGCTCGTAACGTCGAAGGCGGAAGGGCCCGGCAACATCCTCCTCCTCGCTGGCTCCGACACCGGCCGCGATGGCATTCACGGCGCGTCAGGCCTCGCATCGCGCACGGACCCCGGAGAACGCTTCGAGGAGTTGCGCCCGGCGGTGCAGGTGGGCAACCCGTTCCTCGAGAAGATGCTGCTGGAGGCCTGCCTCGACCTGGCGCACAACCACGTCGACTGGATCACCGGTATCCAGGACTTCGGCGCGGCCGGCCTTACCTCATCCGCGATCGAGTCCGCCAGCAACGGTGGCACCGGCATCGTCATCGACGTTGCCAAGGTGCCCCGGCGTGAAGACGGTATGACCCCGTACGAAGTAATGCTCTCCGAGTCGCAGGAGCGGATGCTGATCATCGTGCGCAAGGGACACGAGGACGACGTGGCCGCGCTTTTCGAGCGCTGGGAAGTGCCGACGGCGATCATCGGCCACGTCACGGACGACCACCTCGTCCATATCTTCGACGGGGAGAGGGAAGTCGGCACGCTGCCAGTCGAGCTGCTCGTCGAGGCGCCCGAGTACACGCGCGACGGTGAGCCGGCACAAGAGCTGTACGAGATGGAGTCGCTGGACCTGAGCGTCCTGCCCGACGTCGCCGACACCGGCGCTGCGCTCCTTCGGCTCCTGGCTGCTCCCAACATAACGAGCAAGCGCTGGGTGCACCGTCAGTACGACCAGAGCGTGCTCTCGAACACGGTCGTGGAGGCCGGCGCCGACGCCGCGGTCCTCCGCATCAAGCCGCCGGAGGGGTCGCCAGCGGGTACAAGGCAGCGCGGCATCGCCGTCGCGACCGACGGCAACGGCCGCTACTGCCACGTCGATCCCTATCGCGGTGCCCAGATCGCTGTCGCCGAAGCGGCGCGCAACGTCGTCTGCGCCGGCGCACAGCCCGTCGCCGTCACCGACTGCCTCAACTTCGGCAACCCGGAGCGCCCGGACGTCTACCACCAGATGCAGGCGGCCGTTCAGGGCATCGCCGAGGCCTGCGACGCCCTGGGCACGCCCGTCATCTCCGGCAACGTCTCGCTCTACAACGAGACAAGCGACACGCCCATCTACCCAACGCCCGTCATCGGCATGCTCGGCATCCTCGACGACGTGACGCAGCACAGCACGATGGCACCTGTGCCCGGCGACGCGCTCTTCCTCCTCGGCTCCAGCATCGAGCAGCGCGTCGAGACGTTGAGCGCGAGCGAGTACTTGCGCCTGGAGCACGGGAAGATCGGCGGCCGCCTGGAGATCGATCTGCAGCTGGAGGGGCGAGTGCAGCGCGCCGCCCT
>CBDTZZ010000264.1:0-1538 GCA_965365035.1 uncultured bacterium
GGCCGTGAGCCGCAGTGTTGAGTGGGCCAGTGAGCGAAAGCGCGAATCCGTCAGCAGCTGAGGCCGTCGCTGCACTCAAGGCGAAAGGCCTGACCGTGGCCACCGCGGAGGCGACGACCGGTGGGCTGATCGGCCATCAGATCACGGCCGTGCCAGGCAGCTCGTCGGTCTTCGTGATCGGCGTCGCGCCCTACTGGAATGACGTGAAGGTGCGCCTCGGCGTGCCCGAGGCCGTGCTCAGCGAACACGGTACCGTCAGTGCCGAAACCGCCGAAGCGCTGGCCATCGCCGTGCGCAACTGGTCGGGCGCGGATATCGGCCTGGCGGAGACAGGCATCGCCGGCCCCGACGGCGGCTCTGAGGAGCGCCCGGCAGGCCTCTTCTACATCGCGATCGCCGACGGCAAAGACGTCGTCAGCCAGCGCTTCGCGTTCAAGGACGACCGCGGCGGCAACCGCCTCGCCTGCGCCGAAGCGGCCCTGCGGCTCCTAGTCGCGCGCCTTCAGGCTTCCGGCTGAGCGGCCTTTGCCCACGGCAGCAGGCGATCCGGCGTCCGAATCAGCGGCTTAACCAGGCCGTCGGCCACCAGGCAAACGAAGTCGAGGCCGCTGTACGACGTTGGGTCGTAGCCACGAATCGCCGTCGTCGCGCCCTCCATCTCGATCCGCGGATAGTAGCCGATGACGATCAGCGCCCGCAGGTCTGCCTCCGCCTCGCGCAACGCCGGCACGCCGTCGCGCAGTAGCCGGCGGAAGTTGCGCCGCACGGCAAGACCGATGTCCTCCGTCGCTGCGCGCGGCAGACCGAAGATCGTGCAGCCGCTGTCGCCCGAGAGCCGCTGCACGGTCCAGGCGTCGATCGTCTCGATCTCGCGCACTTCCCCGTCGCTCATCTCCCCGGCGATCTCGACGATCTGCTCGATCAACTGCTCCAGGTGCTGGTCCGATTCGGGCAGCCGATGCAGCGCCGTGGAGTCGAGGTCGAAGGTGCCCTGGATACGGCCAGTGAAGGTCGCCCAGTGCGGGCTCAGGCCGCCGGTCGCCGAGATCACGCCGCCGGTGCTGTTGTTCTTGCGCAGGAGGATCCGTATCGGCAGGGGCAGGTGCGCCCGTTCCTGAGGCCCGAGCTTGACCGCAGCCTGCCGCACCGTCTCGGCGAACTCGCTTGCGGCCGGCTCCTCCGAAGGTAGCGCAGCGCCCGACGGCGCCCAGATCGCGATGCGCGCCGGCAGTCCGTCGGCGATCTGCGCCTCCAGGCGTTCGCGCGCGGCCTCCCAGCGCTCGTCCTCTGCCGGCACTAAAGACGCCACGGACGCTGCGAGCGCGAACTCGCCATCGTTGGCGATGAGGACGCCGTCTCCGTCTTTCACCGCAAAGCCGCGGCCGTGTCCCTCCCGCAGCCAGTGCAGGAAGAGGTCGAGGGCGGCGTCAGATTCGGACTTCACGTTCGTTTCCGGAGCTGCTGTTGATCGGGCCCTAGTTCGCGTTCTCGACGACCATCGCGATGCCCTGGCCGCCGCCGATGCAGAGCGTCGCCAG
>CBDTZZ010000265.1:0-1501 GCA_965365035.1 uncultured bacterium
AGGCCGCCATTGATTGCTGCATTCGTATAGCCGTGCCGCCGCGCGCGGATGTAGGCTGACTGCGGAGGTGACCCCGTGCCAGATATTTCCGCCGACCTGATAGCCGCCACCAACGAAAAGTGCCGCCGCCTGCGCGACGCTCTCCAGGCGCCCGAAATCCTGATCATGCCCGGCGCGTTCAACGTTCTCAGCGCGCTCCTCTTCCAGAGCCTCGGCTTCAAGGCCGTGCAGGGCAGCAGCTCGGCGATCGCCAACGCCTCCGGACGGCCGGACCTCAACGTCGGCCGCGAGCGGACCGTGGCGCTGATGAGCGAGATCGCCGGCGCCGTCGACGTGCCGGTGAACGCCGATGGCGAAGACGGCTTCGGCGGCCCTGACGAGGTCCGGGAGACCGTGCGCGCGTTCGTCGCCGGCGGTGTCGTCGGGATGAACATGGAGGACGGCGTGCGCGGAGATGACGGACGCCTCTCGCTCCTGCCGCTCGAACAGCAGCTCGAGAAGATCACCGCCTTCATGGAGGCCCGCCGGGAGCTGGGCTCCGAGTTCGTGCTCAACGCCCGCACCGACGCCTTTCTGGCGATGCGCGACGACCCGACGGCGGCTTTTGCCGAAGCGGTCCGCCGCGGGCAGGCCTTCGCCGAAGCAGGCGCCGAGTGCGTCTTCACGTGGGGCATTACGGACAGTGAGACGATCCGCACGTTCGCGAAGGAGGTGCCGGCGCCCGTCAGCGTGATCGCCGGTCCGGGCTCGCCCAGCGTGCCCGAGCTGCAGGAGCTGGGTGTCGCCCGCGTCAGCTTCGGAAGCATGTTTCTTTATGCGGCTGTAGGCGGGGTCAAGAAGCTCGCCGAAGAGCTGCTCGGCGCAGGGACGATGACGTCGCTAGAGCAAGGCCCGTCGCGTAACGAGATGCGAGCGTTGATTGAGAGCCGCCGCGGCTAGTAGTAGTCTTGCGTGAACGGCGCATCGCCGACCGCGAAGGCGTTCGTGATCTCGGCCAGCGCCTCGGTCCGGTTCGCCGTGATCATGCCGGCGGCCGCCAGCGTTTCCGCCGTCCGGAAGCCAGTGTAGAGCGGCGCCAGGAAGTTCGTGCTTAGCTCCACGTCGGGTTCGTCATCCGTCTTTTTGGCGCGCATCCCGCCTTCGCCAGCTTCGACACGCCAAACGCCCTCGTTCCAGGGCGCGCTATCGTCGCTGATGCGCATCGTGAACGACGCCGAGCCGCCACCGGAGTAGGGGCGGGAGGCGAGCGCGGTCTCGACATCAACGATGCGGATCATCGGCCCTTCGCCTCGCTTCGCCGTGACGACGAAGGGGTCCTCGCAGAGGTCCACGAACGGGTCGTCCGGGTGCGACTCGTAGACGACGTTTGATGCCAGGTCGTGCGTCAGGATGTGCTGCCAAAGGCCACGGTAAGCGCCGGCGTCTAGCGCTACGAAGTCGCGTATGAAGATCTCTTGCTGCGGCTCGCCGTGGTCCCTTTGGCCCGTTGGGCGGTTCTGGT